>JBMNOU010000022.1:0-27670 GCA_050943215.1 Christensenellales bacterium
CGTTTCAATAACATTGTAAAATAATCCTAAATCAGAGATAATACCCCAGTTGAAAACAAAACTAAATAACAATACCGCGAGCAATACTAGCATCGTTGCGATCAAGGCCAGTATTGAACCTATCAATCCAAGCGTGGATTCCGTTTTGTACATATGATACCTCCTATAAGTTCCTAAACTAGGGAAAAAAGCCACTATATAATTAAGATAATATATATGACCAAAAAGTCAAGATACAAAAACGCCCGCAATATATTTTTTATTGCGGGCGTTGGGTTTGTTTATCTAGGATGCTTCAGTATAATAAATATCAAGCAACATCTGAAGCGTTTTTTCTTCGTCATGGAAGAAATATGAGGTGCCGCTTTTTGATCCTGGTTTGCCGGGTATCGTCAGTTTTTCTATCGCATCGATATCGGTTTTTGATAATATTTTTGCAAAATCCAGCATTTGATTGGTTGAAAGAGTAGTATTCACGTATTTTTGCAGATCATCATAAAGGCTGAGTATTATATTAAAGGCTCCCATGTTCTTGATCTTTTTGGCCAGCGCCATCATAAACGTCTGTTGACGGCCTGCTCGGTTAAGGTCTCCCCCCGAATCATGCCTGTTGCGGATATATTCCTCAGCCTTGTCACCTTTCAGACTGACTATTTCTCCCTTACTCCCCACACCCGGAATGCTAACTTCAAGCGTTACTTCAACGCCCCCCACCGCTGATGCAACAGGCGCAATCCCATCTATATCAATACCGGCATACAGGTATACAGGAATATTTAAAGTAAAATCAAGGGGATTATCAAGATTGCATCTGCGTTCAAGGAACATTTCCACGCAAGCCATAGAATTTTCATAACCGTAATGTTTTGGACCGCCGCCGAAAGCGAAAGCTGCATTGATTTTATTATTTGTGGTATCTTTGATATATCCGGATTTTGAATCTATTTTGTACATTGTGGTATACGTATCACGGGGAATAGATATTAATGTTGCTTTTTTTGATATTGTGTCAACAGCACAAACTAGCACCATGTCGCTACGGTACCCTAAATTCATCTCAGCCCGCTCTTCAGTATAATCGATTCCAAGAAAAAGAAGGTTAACAATATGCTCATTTCTCTTATATGTTTTCCCGTTGTATTTAATCGTTTTCGAGGCTACATTTTGGGGTACCAGGCTATTTATGTGGTCATTTGGATTAGCTACAATTGTATCCGGCTTTCTCGGATCTAAAAAAAGTGAACTAGCATCATTGTTGGTCATTATGCCGTAAACAATGTAAGCAGATACGCTTGCCCCGACAATGAGAATACAGAAAACGACCAGCAATATTCTTATTGCCTTGCTATTTCGGTTTCTGTTAAGCGTTACTTTATATTTATCGTAATCTTTGATTTCCAACCGATTTCTCCTCGTTTTCGCCTATCGTATTCATCGGATATTTAGAGCCGGCAACATAACAGTATCACTTCAATAGTTTTCATAATAATCACCGCGGCGGTAATCATAAACCGTGCCGTTATCATATAGATCGAGGTTGTCGAGTGCGAGGCCGGTACCGATGGCGACACAGGAAATCGCATCTTCAGCCACATAACATGGTATTCCTGTTTTTTCGCTGAACAGTCTGTCAAGGCCATATAGGAGTGATCCGCCGCCGGTCATGCAAATGCCGTTTTCAGCGATATCCGAAGAAAGCTCCGGCGGGATGCGTTCAAGCACGCCGTGCAGTGTTTCCATCATCGTATTCAGTGGTTCTTCAAATGCTTCTATCGTTTCGTTAGAGCTCAGGGTTATCATTTTAGGAAGACCGGAAATAAGATTTCTGCCGGCCACTTCCATGTATATCTGTTCTTTTCGCGGAAAAGCGGAACCGATATTGATTTTGATTTCCTCGGCTGTCCTTTCGCCGATAAGCATATTATATTTCTTTTTCATATACCGGATGAGCGACTCGTCGAATTTATCACCGGCCACTTTTACGGAATCACTGATGACGATACCGCCGAGTGAAATAACAGCAACATCGGTTGTGCCGCCTCCGATATCGATAACCATGTTACCATAAGGCGCTGCGATATCGATACCTGCCCCGATCGCGGCCGCCATCGGTTCTTCAATAAGCCCTGTATGCCGTGCACCGGCTTCTTCGGTGGCTTCGATAACCGAACGTTTTTCGACTTCCGTAACCCCCGAAGGTACGCATACAACTACTCTGGGTTTAAAAAACAATCTTCTTCCGATTACTTTACGCAAGAAAAACCTCAACATGCGTTCGGTGTCATGGAAATTTGATATAACACCGTTTTTAAGCGGACGTACAGCTACGATATTTCCCGGAGTTCTTCCAAGCATGACGCGCGCTTCTTCCCCAATGGCCAGCATTTCTCCCGTGTTTCTGTTGACAGCAACAACGGAAGGTTCGCGCAGAACAATCCCTTTTTCTTTAACAAAAACAAGAACACTCGCCGTGCCCAGATCGATTCCGACATCATTAAATTCAAAAAAGGCCATTTATAAAGCTCCCCTATGATTATTTACCACCACATTGCATAAATGCAGATTATCATATACTATAATACAAAGGTAGACATTTTTCAACCTAGATTATGGTCTGTTCTTGTTGATTTTTTTGGGTGATATCCTGATTATTGCCTATCCAAATGTTCAAAAGAATTGTTTAACAATTTCTTTAAATCTTTTAGAGTTTCCAGTCTGACCGCAGCTTCACGCAATTTAGTTGCGTTTTGCATTCCTTTCAGATACCACGCAGCGTGCTTTCTGATCTGGCGCATCGCAATCCGCTCGCCCTTTGCCTCAATACAAAGCTTCGCCTGTCTGAAAAGAGCCGCCGCTTTCTCTTCAGACGTTGCTTTAGCCGGCTCCCTACCTGTAGCCATCAGATAAAGGATTTCCCTGAACAGAAACGGGTTGCCAAGAGCGCCTCTTGCAACCATGATGGCATCGCAGCCCGTATTTTCAAACATAGTAACCGCATCTTTTGCAGAAAATATATCGCCGTTCCCGACAACGGGTATGCAGATAGCCTTCTTTACCTTCTCTATTATCTGATTATCCGATTTACCTTTGTAAAATTGCTGCCGGGTCCGGCCATGGACGGTTACCGCGCTTGCCCCCGAATCTTCGGCCATCCTGGCAAAGTCCACCGCGTTAATGCTGCTTTCATCCCAGCCTTTGCGGAATTTCACTGTTACGGGTAGCTTTGACGCCTTAACCGCTGCCCTGATGATTTTTGATGCGAGCGGCATGTCATTCATCAGAGCACAGCCTTCTCCATTTGCGGTAATTTTTGGTGCAGGACAGCCCATATTGATATCAAAAAGCAAAATCCGGTCAGGATACTTTCCGAAAAGCCATTCTATGCTTTGTGTAACAGCCTCTGTATCACTTGAGAAAAGCTGCACGCCAAAAACGTTCTCATTTGGCGCGGGGTCTGTCAGCAGCGACGTCTTACTTGAGCCGTATTTCAATCCTTTAGCACTGACCATCTCAGTGTATGTTAATCCTGCGCCCTGTTCAATGGCCAGCTGTCTAAAGGCGGCATCTGTGACTCCGGCCATAGGCGCAAGAAAAATATTGTTTTTCGTTCTGTTAAATACCATATATTAACTGTCCATCTCCAAACTCACTCTAGTATTTTAGAAAGAGACGGTGAAGGCGTTGGTTCAGGCAACAGTTCTAATAAATCCATGCTAGTAATCCGCCAGTTGTCCTCATACCGTATAAGAGTAATATTATATATTGCGTTTTTCCATTGAGGCACTGTCTCATTAATATCATTATTTTCTGAAGAATAAGCGTCTGCGACGATGTTAGATACCTCTTCAGTGACGTGTAGCGTTACGATTTTTTGCCATGGAAAAATTAATGTAAAACCGATATCGGCTCTGTAATCAAAATCTGAAACTTTGAATTGCTGATAAACGTTCGAATCCAGCATTTTATCGTTTTCCAAAAAATTTTTTGAAAAAATTTTGGATAGCGTTGTCGGATCGCCCCCTTTTAAAACAACCTGAGCACGCACTTGCAGGCCGTCTTTGGTAAGTGTCTGGGTGTTCATATAATCCATTGCCATAAAAAAAGCCAAAACAACAAAGCCGATAGCAACTGCCCATATCAGCAATCTTGAAAATAAATACCATAGAAATTTTAGCACAACCGTCAGCGTTGTTGACAAAAAAATCACTCCAGTTTTGATTTATAATATCACAATTACGGATTGTCCACAATAACGGAAATCTAAGGATATTCTTAGAAAAACTTTTGCCTATTGCGATAAAAAAACGTTTAGACCGATTATTCAGCCTAAACGCCTTTTAAATATATTAAAGAGCAAAATGCTTTGTTATTCAGTCTTTAGGTTTCATTGTGGGGAATAGGATAACATCTCTGATGGAACTGCTGTCTGTTAAAAGCATGACCATTCTGTCTATTCCGATACCCATACCACCAGTGGGTGCCAAGCCGTATTCGAGCGCGCTGATATAATCCTCATCCATCATATGCGCTTCATCATCGCCTTGCGCCCGTTGTTTTGCTTGCTGCATAAATCTGTCGCGCTGATCAACCGGATCGTTTAGCTCGGCAAAAGCATTTGCGATCTCTCTCCCGGTAATGAATAGCTCAAATCGCTCAGTCAGCCACGGAGAATCTTTCATCTTCTTTGCAAGCGGAGAGACTTCAACCGGATATCCCGTAATAAAAACAGGTCCGGTCAGCTTTTCCTCGACAAACGTTTCGAAAGCATCATACAAGAGCTGTCCCTTTGTCTGGTTGGCTTCTATATTAAGTCCAATACTTTTTGCTACTTTCTGTGCTTCATCATCGTTGCAAGAAGAAAAATCTGCTCCTGTATATTGCTTTACTGCGTTGAGCATAGATAGTCTGCACCATGGCGGCTTAAGATCAACCCGTGTTCCTTGATACTCAATATCAGACTGGTTGTATAATTTGACCGCGCAATGATAAAAAAGGTTTTCGCAAAGGGTCATCATGTTTTCAAGGTTTGCGTACGCTTGATAGAGCTCGATTGTAGTGAATTCAGGATTATGCTTTATAGACATGCCTTCGTTTCTAAATATTCGGCCGATCTCATAAACTTTCTCAAATCCGCCGACGATCAGCCGTTTGAGATGAAGCTCCGTCGCGATTCGCAAGTACATATCAAGATCAAGAGTATTGTGATGGGTTTTGAACGGGCGGGCGGCAGCACCTCCCGCAGTGCCCATTAATATCGGCGTCTCCACCTCAAGATATCCGAGGTTGTCAAGATATTCCCTGATATATTTAATGATTTTTGAACGTGAAATAAACGTCTTTTTAACTTCCGGGTTAACGATCAGGTCCACATGGCGTTGTCTATACCTTAAGTCCGTATCTTTAAGGCCGTGATATTTTTCGGGAAGCGGTACAAGGGATTTTGCGAGCAATGTTATTTTCGAAACCTTTACTGATATTTCACCGGCGTTAGTCCTGAAAACTTCGCCTTGAGCGCCGATAATATCTCCGATATCAAGTTTTTTATATTGATCGTAATTTGCATCTCCAAGCACGTCTTTGCGCACATAAAGCTGTATTCTGCCGTCAAAATCCTGTATATGCGAAAAGCTTGCTTTTCCCATCACGCGCTTAGAAACCATTCTGCCTGCAAGCTTGACGTTTTTTCCTTCAAGCATCTCAAAACTGGATATAATATCGGCTGAAGAATGAGTTTTATCAAACTGCGTTATTTGAAATGGATCATTCCCACCTTCTTTTAACTCGGCCAGTTTTTCTCTTCTGATCCGAAGAATCTCCCGAAGGTCATCGTTATTGTCGGTGCAGTTAACATCTTCTTTTTGTTGATTGTCGTTTTGATCTGTCATTTTTACCGCCTTATTTACGAATATCGATGATTTTAAAATTGATCGTTCCCGCCGGTGTAGTTACTTTGGCGATATCGCCGGTCTTTTTCCCGATCAGCGCCGACCCGACAGGCGATTCGTTAGAGATGCGTTTTTTATCGGCATCCGCTTCTACAGATCCGACGATCAGATATTCTTCTTCTTCTCCAAGCTCCATATCGAGTATGCGCACCGTTGTCCCAATGTTGACTGTCGATGAGTCAATCGCGCTGTCGTCTACTATAACTGCAATGCGTAAAAGCCTCTCAAGCTGAGCGATTTCTGTTTCAACCTTGGCTTGCTCGTTTTTCGCCTCGTCATATTCCGCATTCTCTGAAAGATCCCCAAACGCCCTGGCTTCCTTTATTTGTTCTGATATCTCTGCTCTTCTGACGGTTTTCAGGTAATCGAGTTTTGATTGTTTTTCTTTTAACCCGTCTTGCGTGAGTATGACCCGATTGTCAGTCATAATGTGCCTCCCCCATGAAATACTTTGTTAAGATAATATGTACTATTAAAACGGTATTATACCAAATTATTTGTGTGCATTTCAATATAAAATAATACCAGTTAATATTATGGTGATTATATGGCAAGCAAAAATAGTTGTCAAGATATTACACCCTAATCACAGTATTATTAATTATGATGACGAAAAAATAATTATATGCTATACTTTCTGACAAGCAAATTAAAGAGAAGCTTGCGCTTGATTATATCAGTGCATATAATATAACATGCTTGTTTTATTAAAAAAGGAATTGTCACGAAACGGTTTGTAATACGTTTACAAATAAGGAGGAGCAATGAGAGTATATAATTTTTCTGCAGGTCCTGCATGTCTGCCTGAAGAGATATTAAAAAAGGCACAGCAGGAGCTGTTTTGCTATAAGGAGAGCGGCATGTCCGTTTTGGAGATGAGCCATAGATCAGCCGATTTTGATAACATTATTATCAAGGCAGAAAGTGATTTGCGCAAGCTGATGAGCATACCAGAAGATTATAAGGTGCTGTTTCTTCAAGGGGGCGCATCGCTGCAATTCTCAATGGTACCGCTTAACCTAATGAGTACATATCAGCAAGCATATTATATCAATACGGGCGTATGGAGCAAAAAAGCGATTGCCGAAGCGCAAAAAACGGGGAAAACCATTATTGCAGCATCCTCGGAAGACAAAACATTCTCATATATCCCCGAGATTAATGCGGGTATGTTCAATGAAGGTGCTGATTATGTACATATTACACATAACAATACGATATACGGTACGAGATTTTTAGAAACTCCTCAAACGGGAAACATCCCCCTTGTTGCAGATATGTCATCCTCCATATTGTCTGAAGAAATTAACATACGCGATTACGGGCTTATTTACGCAGGCGCGCAAAAAAATATAGGACCTGCGGGTGTAACCATTGTGATCATCAGACAAGATCTGATCGGCAAAGCGCCCGATGACGTCCCCACAATGCTCAATTATCAAACGCATGCGGAAAACGGTTCGATGTTTAACACACCGCCCACGTTTGGGATATATATTGCAGGCCTTGTGTTCGAATATCTGCTTAAAAATGGCGGTATTCCCGCGATGCAGCGGTTAAACGAGAAAAAAGCTGCTGTGCTTTATGATTATCTCGATTCTTCAAGTCTTTTTTCGGGTACGGTAAACAAAAAAGATCGGTCGCTTATGAACGTTCCGTTTATTACAGGCGACGAGGCGAAAGACAAACAGTTTATTGCTACGGCCAAACAACAGGGTATAGTCAACATTAAAGGTCACAGAAGCGTCGGGGGTATGCGGGCAAGCATTTATAACGCAATGCCGATAAAAGGCGTACAAAAACTGGTTGATGTAATGAAAGAGTTTGAAAGAAAAGCCTAAGTGCTTAATTTAAGGGGAGATGTCCAATGTTCAATATCAAAAAACTGAATACGATTTCGGATGCTATTTATGATTATCTGACTGAAGATGATTATCACATTGATAAGGATTTAACCGAGTATGAAGCCATACTGGTCAGAAGCGCAGATTGCCGCGACCTAATTTTTCCGAACAATCTGATCGCGGTTGCTCGTGCCGGCGCGGGCGTTAACAATATCCCTATTGACAAATGCTCGGAAAAAGGGATAGTGGTTTTTAATACGCCGGGTGCAAACGCAAATGGCGTCAAAGAGCTAGTGCTGGCCGGGATGTTTCTCGCGAGCCGGAATATCGTAGAAGCGGTTGAGTGGGTCAAGACACTGAAAGGCAAACGCGACAATATTTTAACGCTGGTAGAATCCGGCAAGAAACAGTTTGTCGGTCCGGAGCTGGCGGGCAAAACGCTTGGTGTCATTGGTCTTGGCTCTATCGGTGTAATGGTGGCAAACGCAGCGTATTCGCTTGGAATGAAGGTTGTTGGATATGATCCATATATATCCATAGAATCTGCCTGGGGCTTATCGCAGGATGTTCGCAGGGCCTATCATCTCGATAGACTTTTAGAAGTATCGGATTACATAACATTGCATATCCCGCTGATGAACAATACGAAGAGTTTCATCGGTGAAAACGAGATACAAAAGATGAAAAAAGATGTTGTGCTGTTAAACTTTGCTCGAAACGGCTTGATCGACTATCTGCCATTGTATACTGCTCTTGAAAATAAGAGCATTGGCAGGTATGTGACGGATTTCCCGAACGATAGGCTGCTCGGATATGACAACGTAATATGCATACCGCATCTTGGCGCATCCACGCCCGAATCGGAAGAAAATTGTGCACGGATGGCAGCGAGTCAGCTCAAAGAATACCTTGAAGTTGGCAAAATCGTTAATTCTGTAAACTTGCCAAACGCCACGCTGCCGTTTACAGGCCGGTTCAGGATAGCTGTTATCAATAAAAACAAATCGGGTATGGTCGGAAAAATGACAGCAGTTCTTGCCAACTCGGGTGCAAACATTACGGATATGGTCAACAAGTCTAAGGGAGATTTGGCATATACCGTAATCAATCTTGATGAAAAAGTGTGTGAAGAAACGATACGGAAAATATGTGATATCGATGGCGTCATTAGAGTAAGGACTTTTGAGAGGGAAATGTAACATCAAGGCGCTAAGACCGCGGCAAACGCTTGCGGTCTATTTTATTTGCTGTTTGCAGTTTCTTATTCGAAAAAAACAAGGTTTTCCTTTCAATCGGTTATCTTTTTGGTTATAATAATCCGAACCTAATTATGGTTCCATATTTAAATCATTAGTGATTAGCATAAAAAGGAGAACAAAATGGTAACGATTGAGATGGAAAACGGAAAAAAGATAGAAATTGAGCTTAATCCAAAAGATGCACCTAATACAGTTGCGAATTTTAAAAGCCTTGCGGCAAGCGGGTTTTATAACGGCTTATGTTTTCACAGAGTTATCAGCGGATTCATGATACAGGGTGGATGCCCCGAAGGCCGGGGAACGGGCGGGCCCGGCTATGCCATTAAAGGAGAGTTTGCATCAAACGGTTTTAATAACAGTATCAGGCATCAGAAAGGCGTTATTTCAATGGCGCGCTCGGCCAGGCCTGATTCGGCCGGGTCACAGTTTTTTATTATGCACGAAGACTCTCCGCATCTAGACGGGCAATATGCGGCATTCGGCCGTGTGGTTTCGGGCCAGGATGTTGTGGATGAAATTGCGTCGGTCAATACAGACGCGGCAGATAAGCCTCTTTTGCCCCAGGTTATCAGGCATATCACGCTTTCCGACGATGAAACGGTTACAGAACCAGAAAAGATCACACTATAAGTCGGCTAAAAGAAACGCTGACGTAAGCCTGAAAAGAATTATACGTTGAACTTAAACAGCGTGACGTCACCGTCCTGCATAACATATTCTTTGCCTTCTTGGCGGACGAGTCCGCGCGCCCTAGCGGTTGCCATGTCTTTGCATGCCACAAGATCGTTAAAAGAGACGATCTCAGCGCGGATGAACCCGCGCTCAAAATCCGAGTGGATTTTTCCCGCTGCGGCCGGCGCTTTTGTTCCCCGCACAATGGTCCATGCGCGCACTTCCTTTTCTCCGGCCGTTAAAAAGCTGATCAGATTAAGCAGCTTATAGCTTTTTTGGATCAATTTATCAAGGCCGCTTTGACTAACACCCATCTCGCTTAAAAACAGCTCCCGTTCTGTAGGGTCAAGCATCGAAAGCTCTTCCTCAAGCTTTGCACACACGCCCATCACTTCGGCGCCCTGTGCTTTAGCGAGCTTGGTCAGCGCCGCGACTTCGGGATTCTCGCCAGCCGCTGCGGCGTCGTCTTCAGATACGTTTGCGGCGTATAGCATAGGCTTGTCCGTTAAAAGAAACAGTTCAGAAATAAGGGATTTTTCCTCCTCTCCTAAGTCCATGATACCCACAAAAATTCCTTTTTCCAGACCTGCTTTGATTTTTTCTAAAATCTCGCATTCGCGTTTATATCTTTTATCACCTGATTTTATCATTTTTTCGGATCGCACGAGTCTTTTCTCAATGGTATCAAGGTCGGCAAAAATAAGCTCAAAGTTAATTGTCTCTGCGTCCCTAACGCTGTTGACACTGCCCTCAACATGTGTCACATCAGTGCTATCAAAGCACCGGACAACGTGCAGTATTGCATCCACTTCTCTGATATGAGAAAGAAACTTGTTGCCAAGGCCTTCGCCTTTGCTTGCTCCTTTAACAAGGCCGGCAATATCTACGAACTCGACGACGGCAGGTGTGAATTTTGCCGGATGATATATCCCGGCTAAAAAATCCATTCGTTTATCGGGCACGCTGACGATACCGATATTCGGATCGATGGTGCAGAAAGGATAATTTTCGCTTGCCGCTCCTGCGCCAGTCAATGCGTTGAACAGCGATGATTTGCCGACATTAGGCAGGCCCACAATACCCAGTTTCATATTTGCCTCGCTTATAAAATTAATGAATGTATTATATAGCCGCTTAGTTATAAAAGCAACAGAACAAACATAGTTTCGCTGGCTTGCTGATATTTAGTCTATGCTATATTGAGCTGACTGAATTTTGCGGTTGTACAACAACGATAAAAGTAGTAAAATAACTTAATATAATTAAAGAACAAGGTCTATGCTGTTTGCTGGGCTTAATATAAAGTTTTGGAGGCATACCCGTGTCAAAGACGATACAAGAGATTAATGAAAAGATAAAAAAAGGCAAAGCTCTGATCTTCACGGCGGAAGAAGCAGTCGCGATGGCAAAAGAACAAGGTGTGGCCAAGTGTGCAAAAGAGATTGATGTCGTAACGACCGCTACATTCGGCGCAATGTGTTCTTCGGGTGCAATGCTCAATTTTGGGCATTCTGATCCGCCGATACGCATGAGTGAGATTCACATCAACGGTGTTGAGGCGTACGGGGGCCTTGCAGCTGTAGATACGTATATCGGTGCGACACAGCCGGGGAAGACGACCGGTATAGAATATGGCGGTGCCCATGTCATTGAAGACCTGATCGCTGGAAAAGAGCTTGATCTTTGCGCAAAGTCATCCGGTACGGATTGTTATTCCGCAAAGGAAGTGAGGACGAAAATAAGATTAAGCGACTTAAATCAGGCGTATATGTATAATCCGCGAAATGCGTACCAGAATTATTCAGCGGCCACGAATACTTCAAAGACAACGAAGAGAACATATATGGGTACGCTGCTTCCGAACATGGGTAACGTGACATATACGACGGCTGGCGAGATGTCACCGCTGCTTAAAGATCCAAAACTAAGGGTGATCGGCATCGGGACAAAGATACTGCTTTGCGGCGGTGAAGGATATGTGGCCTTTGAAGGGACTCAGGCTGTGAATCGTATTACGGAGCTTGAAAACAAAGACATAGAATACGCAGGTTATACGCTGGCTGTGATCGGAGACTTAAAAGGCATGAAGAGCGAATACATCAAGGCGGCAACTTTTGAAGGCTACGGGGTATCGCTGTTCGTGGGCATTGGTGTTCCACTGCCCGTGATTGACGAGGATTTTATGGCTGACCTTGCTGTTTCTAACGAGCATCTATATACCAATGTTTTTGACTACAGCGTCAGTCAGCGTTCAAGGAAAGCATTAAAGCGCGTAACTTATACTGAGCTTCGGTCGGGTGAGGTTGAGATAGACGGCAAAAAAATTAAAACAGCGCCGCTTTCGAGCCTTTACAAGGCGAGGCTCATCGCCGGTGAGCTAAAAGAAAAAATACTTAATGGTGAATTTCTGATGACTGAGGCCGTAACAAAGCTGCCTTTTAGGGAAACTCTGAATGTGCTAAAAACGGAGGGGAAATAATATGGATCAGACATATATTAAGGTCGGGCTGACATTCCCGCCGGAAAAAACAGATAAACCAATCGTGACAAACCTGGTTAAATATAATCTGACGTTCAATATATTAAAGGCATATGTTTCGCCGGGTAAAACGGGAATCATTATACTCGAGCTGGCCGGCAGTGATGCGGATATTAAAGACGGTCTTGCTTATCTTGATAAGGAAGGGATACTCGTTAAGGTTTATACAGACAGCGTGATTCGCTATGAGGATAAATGCATGCATTGCGGCGCATGCACCTCTGTATGCCCGTCAGGCGCATTGGTAATGAATAAAATCACCTGGGAGCTTGAGTTTTATATGGATAAATGCATGCTCTGCGGGCATTGTGTACGCGCGTGTCCGGCAAGGGCAATTAAAAGCTTTGATGACTACACCCTCTGATTATTCTAACAGGGACGAATATAGGTGCCAGGTTGCATCCGACCTTATTTGCTGGCGGACGCAATACAAAGAAACGGAGCTTTATATTTGCGCAGACTGTTTGCTTGAGCAAGAGGCCAATGATGCCGTCGTTTCTTTGCGGCAAATACTTGATCACTATATTTTACATCACGAATCTTTCGCTAAGAGCTTTGTTCCGGTCAGGGCGGCTTCCGATGCGCCCAGTGTGATTGCCGATATGTGCAGCGGTGCGATGTCGGCAGGCGTTGGGCCGATGGCGGCGGTTGCCGGGGCGTTTGCGGCTCATGTCGGGCAGGCTTTATTAGAACATACCAGCCAGGTGATCGTTGAAAACGGCGGCGATGTATTTATCAAAACGAAAAAGCAAAGAACCGTTGCAATATTTGCCGGCAAAAGCCCCGTAAGCATGAAGATAGGGATCGCCATCGATACAAGCGAAAGAGCGATATCTGTCTGTACATCTTCCGGTACGGTGGGACATTCATTCAGCTTCGGCAAAGCGGATGCTGCGGTTGTTGTATCACATGATGCCTGTCTAGCCGATGCGTGCGCAACCCGGCTCGGGAACGATATCAAACATGTCTCGGATATACAAAATGCACTTGAGACAATATATGGCATAGACGGTGTTTTAGGGGCTGTCGCTGTTATGGGCGGTACGTGCGGCGCAATTGGAAATATCCATTTGACACCCCTATAATATTCTTTAACCGGGGTTTGTTGATTTTTTTAATCTTCAGGTGTAAAATATAATAACAAATGATACTAAGTCTTGACGATGAATATAAAGAGAATATAGAGAAAGCGGCTAAAGTTATCCAAAACGGAGGTTTGGTGGCGTTCCCGACAGAGACAGTATACGGACTTGGCGCAAACGCATGCAATGAGCGTGCTGTTATGCGCATTTTTGAACTAAAGGGCCGTCCACAGGACAATCCACTTATTGCACATGTTGACAGTATCCCGGCAGCTAAGAAAATTGCCGTTTTTAACGAAAAGGCCATGAAGCTGGCTGAAAACTTTTGGCCTGGTCCGCTGACACTTGTGCTTAAAAGCTTTGGTGTGCCGGGTGCTGTAACGGCCGGGCGCGATACTGTCGGGGTTCGTATGCCCGATTGTGATGCCGCGCTTAGTTTGATATCCGCTTCTGGTGTGCCCATCGCTGCACCAAGCGCCAACAAATCCGGCAATCCGAGCCCGACACTTGCGTCGCATGTAAAAGATGATTTCGGCGATGAGTTGATGATTCTCGATGCGGGCGAATGCCGCGTCGGTGTGGAATCGACGGTGATAGATATGACACAACAACCCCCGGCTATTTTAAGACCGGGTGCGGTAACGTATGAAATGGTCAAATCATGTATCGGCGAAACGGCATGCGCCGAAGCATTTTTACCGTATGAAAAAGGCATTCCCGCTGCACCCGGGATGAAATACCGGCACTATGCTCCCAGGGCCGCAGTGACGGTTGTTGAAGGCAATTACATATCTGTAGCGGAAGCGATCAAATTTTTGTATGATAAAGACATCAAAAAAGGCGATAGCCCGCTGATTATGGCCAGCAGAGAAAATAAAAAATATTATGGCAAGAGGGATGTCGCTGTTACCGGGAGCGCCGGTAATTTGCACGAAGCAGCCAAAAACCTTTACGGATTACTTCGGGACGCTGATGAAAAAGCGTATACGAATATATACTTTGAAGCTTTACCTAAGATGGGTATCGGATTTGCCGTGATGAATCGGGTCTATAAAGCGGCAGCATATAATATAGTAAAAGTATAGGAGGAATCATCATTCATGAACATTCTTTTTGTTTGTACGGGCAATACATGCAGGAGCCCGATGGCAGAAGAATTGGCAGACGATGCTGTAGACCGAAGTACTCACTTAAAAGATATTGTGTTCGGATCGGCCGGTACTTTTGCCTGCGAAAGTGCGCCGGCATCTCAAGAAGCGATAGAGGTCATGCAAGAGGTCGGGCTTGACATCGAAAAGCATAAATCATGTCAATTCAACAAAGAGCTTGCGCTATGGGCGGATATTATTCTTGCAATGGAATCAAGGCATATTGAAGAGATGCAAGCAATGGCCCCCGAACAGGAACATAAAATGCACACGTTATTGGGATTTGCGGCGGGTATAGACGGATATCCGGGAGAGAGCGGATACGATATTACGGATCCTTACAGAGAACCGATCGAAGAATACCGCAAGGCAAGGAATCAGATTGCACAGGCGATCGATAAGGTTCTGCAAAGGATTGTATCAGAAAATAAGTAGTATATTGAATAAAGACAGTCCATCAACAAACGGGTGCGATATGCTTGTTTGTTTCTTTATGCCCGGAGGATTGTTTGATCTTCGCTTTCTATATACAATGAGCCAAGCCCATAGTATAATGGCATCTGGAGGAGGGTCATGCTCAAAACAGTTGGATTTTTATTATTATGTTTTTTCATATGTTTGATTCTATGCTCCTGCATAGATAGCGGTTTACAGATCGGTGATGTCACACAGTATCTGAATAGCTTTACAGCGATGGATTATGAAATGATGTATTCATTTACAGCACCGGCTGTCGATATCGATAAAGAAACGTTTGTTCAAAAATATGAAGCTGTATTCTCCGGATTGGGTGTCACGGAAATTGTCATAAACGATTTATCCGGTCCCGATAATAATGGCGTGTTTTCATATACGGCGACATACAAGACGAAAGAATACGGAGATTTTACCAACGATTATAAACTAAAAGCCATGTTTTCCGATAGTGGCGGTGCTGTGCTATGGGACTATTCGCTGATTTTCCCCGAAATGGAGAAAGGATCAAGCGTACGGGTCAGGACGCTGAAAGCCAGCCGCGGTGAGATATTTGCAGCGGATGGAAGCCTTCTCGCTAAGAATGCATATGCCGACACGATCTATATGGATACATCAAAAGTTCAGGATATAACGGATGTGGCGGATGCTATCTGTCCGATTACTGGTATGACCAGCATAGAAATTATTGATAAGTTCAATAGCGCTTTGGAAAAAGGAACAAAGTTTGTTGTACTGGGAGCGTTTTTTTCAGATGAATTGACCGAGCTGCAAAAGCAAAACGTGCTTTTGGTACCGGGGCTTGGGATTGATGACCAGCAGTATACGCCAATTAGGAATTATCCATTAGGAGAAAAAGCCTCTCATATCATTGGGTATATAGGTTATGGTGATAATCAAACAAAGCGAGAAAAGGTCGGCGTGGTCGGTCTTGAGGCTGCTTATGAAGACCAGCTTTGCGGCCAGGACGGAAAGATCATTTTTATAGAAGATAGATGGGGAAACAACATACGGACATTATACGAGATACCATGTGAACAAGGACAGGATTTAAGACTGACTATCGATCCGTCTCTCCAGCAGAAAGCATACGATGCGCTCGGCACATGTCTTCAGCAAGGCCAGACCGGTGTGGCAATCGTTATGGATGCCTCGACGGGATATGTCGAGGCGACAGTCTCGTATCCTTCGTATGACAACAACGTGTTTACATTCCCGGTATCCGAAGAAATATGGCAGCAGCTTAACTCAGCCGATAGCGATAAGCCTCTTGTTTCCAGAGCGACGCAGGGGCTCTATCCGCCGGGCAGTGTGCTAAAACCATTTACCGCTGCGGTTGCGCTTGATTCGAAAGTCATTACGCCCGAAACCATTTTTGATGGCAAAATCGTTGATAATCAATGGACTCCCGACGAAGAAGGTTGGAACTGGCAGTCGATAACGCGCATCGATGATTCCGGAACGCCTTTAAAGCTATATAACGCGCTGGTTTGTTCGGATAATATTTACTTTGCATATATCGCTCTAAAGCTTGGCGATGAAAAATTTATTGAATATTTGGAGCGCATCGGCATGGAACAAGCGGTGCCTTTTGATTTACCCATAAAGAAAGCCAATGCGGTTAATGCAACGACGTCGATGTACCGAAAACTTCTTGCCGATATGGGATATGGACAAGGGGAGCTGTTGGTTACACCGGTGCAGCTGGCTGCGATGTATACTGCTTTTGCAAACGGGACAGGCGATATGTATCAGCCGGTCCTTGTACAAAAGATCTGTCAAACAAAAGGGTTTGATTATAACGTCTTAAGCGAAAAACAACCATCGGTTTGGGTTGAGGATGTAGTGTCTAACAGCAGCCTTGATATACTGACGCCGATATTAAAAGACGTTATCAACTCGGGTACCGGGAGACCAGCGAGAATCCCAGGCGTTGACATTGCCGGCAAAACAGGAACAGCAGAAATCGGAAACGACAAATCAAGAGAGATATCATGGTTTGCAGGCTATTGGCTGAATGGATATTACGACCGGCTTGTCATTGTGATGGTCGACGTTGCGGCAGGCGAAGGCGCTGTTAAGTTTGATATCGCTAAGACGCTGCTAAAGCCGTAAGCCAAAACGAGATAACTGGCGCAGGCAAATAATACTTTTATAAGGATAGTTTATGATTACCAGTGTATTTATACCCGGAAACAAGGATTTAAGTGAACCGTATATGATAAGACGAGAGGTCTTTATTAAAGAACAGCATTGCCCGGAAAACGAGGAATTTGATAGCTTTGACGCACAGGCAATTCATCTTATGGTCTATGTTGATGAGGTTCCTGCGGCGACAGGCCGCATTTGGTATGACGGGTCGGATTTTAGGATCGGCAGGCTTGCCGTGAGAAAACCGTTCAGAGGACAAAAAATAGGCGATTTGGCACTAAGGCTGCTGATATATAAAGCGTTTTCGTCGGGTGCCGAGAGCCTTAACATCAGTGCGCAGACATATATCATACCGCTATATAAAAAATTTGGATTTAAAGAATACGGGCAGGAGTATTTGGAAGCCGGAATACCGCATATGGCGATGAAGGTTGCCAAAGACGCGGTGGTATACCCGTCTGCCTGTGGGAATAAGGAATAGACCATGGAAACGACATTAAAGATTGGTTTAAGTGCAAGAATCGAAAAAATCGTAGAATATAAAGATACCGCAAAAGCCGTTGCTAGCGGCTTAGCCGAAGTGTTTTCTACACCATCGTTGATTGCGTTAATGGAAAATGCAGCCTGTTCGATGGTCCAAAAGCTTTTGCCCGAAGGTTTTTCCACTGTGGGTGTTGGCATTAATGCAAAACACGTTGCTGCAACGCCGGTGGGGCTGAGGGTCTTTGCTAATGCGGTGCTGATAGGTGTAGACGGGCGGAAATTGACGTTTCATATTACCGCGTTTGATGAGCATGAAAAAATCGGTGAGGCAGAGCATATCCGTATGATCATCGATGAAAAGAAATTCATGCAGAAAGCGGCTGCAAAGGCGGCAAAAGCATGAAGTATGACTTGCATATTCATACGACTTTCTCGGACGGGGATTATACGCCTCAAGAGATTATGGAGCTGGCTGCCAAGAAAGGGCTTTGCGGAATAGCTATTACGGATCATGACGAGTGCCGGGGATATGGGGATCTGCTTTATGGCAGCAAGCCGGAGATTCGTATTTATCCTGGTATCGAGCTTGCAGCCAAATTCGCCGGCGAGGTGCATGTGCTAGGGCTTGGTATTGATTGGCAGGATACGGATCTTTTAAGACATATAGATAAAACTATGAAGTCGAGAAAGTTAAGAGCCGCAAAGATGCTAAGGAAGCTTCGCGATGCGGGTATTAATCTTACTTTTAATGAAATTGAAAATGAATGCTTAGGCAACGTGATAGGACGGCCTCATTTTGCTGCGGCGCTTGTCAAAAAAGGTTATGCACAAACTCATAAAGAGGCCTTTTCGAGATTCCTTGCGAGTCACGTATCGTTTTATGTTCCGTTTGAGAAAATCAGCATAGAGCAAGCTGCAAAACTGGTGACAGGCGCCGGAGGCAAAGCAGTTCTCGCCCATCCCGGGTTTATTAAGGCGGATGTTCTGAATGTACTTGCGCCGCGTCTTTTAGGCATGGGTTTTTGGGGAATTGAGGCCTATCATCCGACCCATACCAACGTACAGTGCATCGAATACGAACTTCTTGCGAAAAGGCTCGGATTATATGTAACGGCAGGAAGTGATTTTCACGGAAGTGTCAAACCGAGGATCAGCATCGGGCAGGAGCAAAGAGGGGGACGGTTTCTTGAAGAAAGTATGAAGATACTCAGTTCAGATTAGTTTTTTTAGTTGGTGGTATTAAAAGCCTGCCAAAATATCTTCATATATATTGATTGTATTAAGCTTTAGTGATAAAATAGGCCTCGTAGTACGGGGAAAAAGGAAATGGAAACGGGGTAGAGATTTGAATTTTGAAGGCGAAATTAAGATATTCGCAGGTTCATCCGGCATGGGTTTTGCAAAAAAGATGTGCAAATATCTTGGAAATGACCTTGGTGATTCGGAAGTGATCAACTTTTCCGATGGCAACATTTTTTTGCGGATCAAGGAAACCGTACGCAACAAAGACGTTTATGTGGTTCAACCGATTGGTATGAACCCCAATAACGAATTTGTGGAAATACTGTTTTGGATGGATGCCTTAAAGCGTGCAAGCTGTAATTCGGTAACTGCGCTTATACCTTATTTTAGTTACGCAAAAGGGGATAAAAAAGACGAGCCAAGGGTTTCAATCAGGGCGCGGGTATGTGCCGATTGTATCGAACTGGCTGGTGCGGACAGAATCGTTATGATGGATCTGCATAGCCCTCAGGTACAAGGGTTTTTCAAAAAACCGGTTGACCATCTTTTATCGCTCCCAATATTATGTGAGTATGTCAAAGGGCTCGATATCATGGAAAATATTTGCGTGGTATCTCCGGATGCGGGCTACGCAAAAATGGCAAGAAATTATGCTGATTACTTGAATGTACCGGTTGCGATCGGTGATAAGACGCGATATGGTCATGACGAAGCGGCTCATATTCTAACCATTATCGGCGATGTAAAAGGGAAGAACTGCATGATTGTTGACGATTTTACGGTATCTGGCGGTACCCTTATTGATGTTGCCCATGCGCTAAAGGCAAACGGTGCAAAACGTATAATCGCATGTCTATCGCATGTAATTGTTAGGGATAAAGGTGTAAAAGCAATTGAAGAGAGCCCTATTGAAATGGTAATCGGTACCGACAGCGTAAAAAATCCATATATTGTAAAGAGTGAAAGATTTATTTCGGTATCTGTAGCGCCGCTCTTTGCGGAAGCTGTTTTGAGAATACATGATAAGGAATCGGTGAGCCCTCTATTTTCAAGAGTGCCTAAAAAAGTTGTTGAAGATATATAGCTTAGGTTTGCATAACATGCATAATAGATAGAAGGCTGCTTAAAACATACGATTCAAAAAAATGCAAAAGTGCAATTTATAAGCAATAATCAAGGTTAAGATAAAAAACAGCGTTTATCTCAGGTTGTTTTCCGTTATAAGCGCTTTTTTTATAGTGTTTTTTAGCACTTTAAAAGCGGTGCTGCAAACAGGGCACGGAAACCGGATAGCCATATAAACATCGCTGTAAGGATCATCGTTAATGCACAAAAGGTAATATTAAATGGTTATTCATCCAAAGAAGAAAAGTGCAAAGAAGACTGCGTTAATAACGGCAGCTATTTCAAATATTATTGTATTTCATCTTTTGTGTAATATGTGCAAAATAGAAAAAACTATGATATGATATAGCTTTAAAAAATAGTCGGGGATATTATAGTTGGATAACGAAAGAGAGACGATATTTGCACCGTCAACCCCAAGCGGAGGGGCGATTGCTGTAATACGCATATCGGGCAGTGATGCACACCGTATACTAGATACCGTGTTTTGCTGCAGAGTTAGGCAAAAAGAACACGCCAGGTTGTACCATGGCTATATTGAACATTGCGGCAAACGGATAGATGAAGTTATGGCGGTATATTTTTATGCGCCGCGTTCATATACGGGTGAAGATATGGCCGAGATTCATTGCCATGGAGGAAGGGCCAGTTTGTCCGGCGTGCTGCGTGCGCTATCGGAAAACGGCGCTCGTATGGCTGAACCGGGCGAGTTTACAAAACGGGCATTTCTTGCAGGAAAAATGGATTTGTCGGCTGCAGGGGCTGTCATGGAGCTGATCGAAGCGAACTGTGCCGCTGGGGTCTCGGCGGCTTTAAAACAGCTTTCGGGCGGTTTGTTTGACAGAATTACAGCGATTCAGAAAAAACTTACCGATGCACTTGCCATCATTGAGGCAGGGATAGAGTATCCGGAAGATGATATTGAAGCTGATATCAAAAGAGATGCATTGCCTCTGATCGTTTTTGCTAAAAGCGAAACGGAAAAGCTTGCGGATACTTTCGAATCGGGGCGCATGCTCAAAGAAGGATACAGCGTTACTATTGCCGGACGGCCCAATGTAGGAAAGTCGTCGCTTTTTAATATGCTTCTCGATAAAGATAGGGCAATTGTTACGGACATTCCGGGCACGACAAGGGATGCCGTTGATGATACAATCAACATTAAAGGTGTGCCAATTCGGCTGATCGACACGGCCGGCATCCGCCGAAATACGGACAACGTGGAGAAAATCGGGATAGAGAGGGCAAGAAAAGTTATAAAAAACGCTGACTTGACATTATATGTGATCGACCGTTCTGCCGGTATTACTCAAGAAGATAAAGAGATATTTAGTTCGCTTGGTGAAAATATTATTATTGTGCTCAACAAATGCGATTTGCTTCCAAAAACCTCAATTAATGAGGCAAAGAGTATATTTGGCAAAGATGTGGTTGAGGTATGCGCAGTCTCCGGCTTAGGGCGGGACACTCTTTTTGTAAAGATACAGCCGCCCACCATCAGCGATATTGAAGATGTAGTGATCACAAATGAACGGCATTTACGGATACTTCGCTCGGCTAAGCAAAGCCTTTCCATGGCAATCGGCGCGTTTGACACGACCGATCTAGACTGCGTGACCATTGATATCAAGGAAGCGTGGGATAGTCTTGGTGAGATCACTGGAATGACGGTCACTGAAGAGATTATCGATACTATATTCTCGAAATTTTGTTTGGGGAAATAAATAATGGCATACAACAGTGGAAAATATGATGTGATCATTGTAGGTGCCGGGCATGCGGGTTGCGAGGCGGCGCTTGCCGCCGCAAGATTGGGCCAGAAAACGCTGCTGCTGACGATCAATCTTGACAGTATTGCGCTGATGGCGTGCAATCCTTCAATTGGCGGCACTAGCAAGGGACACCTGGTACGGGAAGTGGACGCGCTCGGCGGACAAATGGGCCTTTGCGCAGATGCGGCGTATATGCAGATTAAGATGCTAAACATATCAAAGGGCGCGGCGGTGCAATCTCTGCGGTCACAGCAGGATAAAAAGCTATATCAGCGCATGATGAAATGGACGCTGGAAAACACGGATAATCTTTTTATAACAAGCGCGGAGGTCTCGCGGATTCATACCAAGAATGGCCACGTGACCGGTGTGGAGACGACTCTTGGCGCGTTATACAGCGCGCACGCCGTTGTGCTCTGTACAGGCGTATATTTAAAAGGACGGGTCATTATCGGGGAACACAGCGTTTCATCCGGGCCGTCTGGATTGTACCCGGCCGACAAACTTAGCGTAAGCTTGGACGAATTAGGATTTAAACTTCAGCGATTCAAGACGGGAACACCCGCCAGGGTAGATAGGCGAACGATCGATTTTTCAAAGACAATCCCGCAATACGGGGACGACGTACCGCAGTATTTTTCGTTCATGACAAAGGACGCGCCTAAAAAACAGCATCCATGCTATTTAACGTATACTTCAGAAAAGACGCACGATATTGTACGTGCCAATTTACACAGGAGTCCGCTTTACAGTGGCAGCATTAAAGGCACCGGTGCTAGGTATTGCCCGTCTATCGAGGATAAGGTGGTCAAATTCCCTGACAAGCAGCGGCATCAGATATTTATCGAGCCGGAAGGTTTTTGGACAAATGAGATGTATATACAGGGGCTCTCGTCATCGCTACCCGAGGATGTGCAAAAAGAGATGTACGCAAGCGTACCCGGGCTTGAGAATGTGGTGTTTATGCGCGCAGCGTATGCTATCGAATACGATTGCATCGATCCGCAGCTGCTCAAAGCCTCTCTTGAAACAAAGGATATTAATGGGCTATTTTGTGCCGGCCAGATCAACGGTACATCAGGCTATGAGGAAGCGGCGGCGCAGGGTATCATCGCAGGCATCAATGCTGTGCAGTATATAAAAAACGAGGAACCGCTTGTGCTCAAAAGGAGCGATGCTTACGCTGGTGTGCTGATAGACGATCTTGTTACGAAAGGTACGTCGGAACCCTACCGGATGATGACATCGAGGGCTGAATATCGACTGCTTTTGCGTCAAGACAACGCGGATTTTCGTTTAACAGAGGCGGGACGCCGCATTGGGCTTGTGTCGGATAAGCGATATAACGCCTATTTGAGAAAACGGGACGCGGTGGAAAAGGAAAAGGCGTACTTACACGCCCGTACGGTAGGGATGGAAGAATTAAGTGCACTATTTGAAGAAAAGAATCTTCCTCCGCTTAAATCGCCCATTAAAGCGGCCAGCCTCCTTACCCGGCAGGGGATTAGGTATGAAGATATCCGGTCGATTTGCGATTCGGACATCGAAAAAGACGCTGCGTTTTGCGTCGAAACCGAGATAAGATATGAGGGATATATCAGAAAACAGCAAAAACAGGTGGAGAGATTCGCTTCTCTTGAAAAAAAACGATTGCCCGACGGATTTGACTATAAACAAATCAAAGGGCTCCGTCTCGAGGCAGCGGCAAATCTGACCAAAGTGCGCCCCGAGACTTTGGGACAGGCTATGCGCATCCCGGGCGTTTCGCCAGCTGATATCTCGGTGCTTACGGTTTACTTTAGCCGAGGCATTAAACGCGATTAATGGCTTTTGGCATAGATCTCATATTGCTTGCGGCTATCTGTTTTTATTGTTAAAATAAGCGTATGGAAGAAAGAGTAAGTAAAAAACTCATAAGCCTTGGTATTAAAAAAGCCGATAAGGTTGGCGCGGCGGTTAGCGGTGGCGGCGACTCTATGGCACTTTTGCATTGCCTTTGCAATTTGCGGCAGGAAATGAACATAATAATTATTGTGTATCATATGGAGCACGGTATCCGGGGGGAAAGCTCTGCCCAAGATATGGCGTTTGTTATTAAAGAATGTGAAAAACGAAATGTTCCATGTGTGGTTGAGCGCGCAGATATACCCGCGCTGGCAGCAAAAGAGGGCATTTCGATTGAAGCGGCAGCGAGAATGGCGCGGTATCAATTTTTGGACAGTCAGGATGCGGATTATATTGCAACGGCGCATCACATGGACGATATGGCTGAGACGGTGGTAATGAACCTGACTAGGGGAAGCGGGCTGGCCGGATTGTGCGGCATACCCGAGGCAAGGGGCCGCTATATTCGTCCGCTTCTCGATTTCTCAAAACAGGAGATCGAAGAATATTTACGGCAGCATAACATTACCTATGTCCAAGATGAAACCAATGATGATATATCGTATACCAGGAATTTCATCCGAAAAGAGATACTGCCGAGAATGAAAGAAATCAACGGCAGCGCAAGCGCCAACATCGCCAGGACAGCGAAGCTGTTGGCCGAAGACGAAGAAGCACTAATGGACATTGCTCAAAAAGCAAACTGTATTGATTTAGCATTGGACGGTGCGTATATCGATTTGAAAAAGCTTTCAGAGCAAAAAACCGCTATTAAAAAGCGTATTATCCGGCTGGCGATATCACAAAAATTTGGGCTGACAGACATTGAAAACGTACATGTGCAAAGCGTCATGGAGCTCGCGCAAAAGGCAAAAACCGCAAAGCGTGTAGACTTAGGGGACGGTGTATATGCAGCTGTTGTATATGATAAATTGATGATTGGCAAAAACAAGTTAAAGAGGTATAATTGTAATTTGGTGACCTTGTCTGCCGGAGATATGCTTTGGTTTGAAGATACGTTTTTTGAATGTAAAGCATATCAGGGGACTCCTGTTTTTGCCCAAGGTATCGAATACTTTGATGCCGCAGTTATCAAAGGGGCAAAGCTGAGGCACCGGCGGGAAGGAGACCGTATTGCCCCTCTTGGGCTTTGCGGAACAAAGCGTCTGAGCGATTATCTGTCCGACAGAAAAATACCACTGCATCAAAGAGATGCACTGATACTGCTGGCGGCAGGCAGTGAAGTGTTCTGGGTGGTGGGTATCGGCGTATCCGAAAAGTCGAAGGTTAAGGAAAAAAGTACGGTTGTCCAAATAAAATATCTGGAGAAACAGGCATGCATCACGACATAAAAAGTGTATTATTTTCGGAAGAACAGATCAAACAAAGGGTTAGAGAGCTTGCAGAGGATATCCGGCGTGATTTTAAAGGCAAAGACATTCTGACTGTCGGTATATTAAGGGGAGCGGTGATGTTTTACGCGGATCTGGCAAGGGAGATTGAAAGGCCGCTTCATATGAACTTCATGGTACTGTCAAGTTATGGTGCATCTTCATATTCATCAGGCGCAGTGCGCATACAATATGACTTGGAAGAAGATATTGCAGGAAAGAACGTCCTGATTGTTGAAGATATCGTCGATTCGGGTCTGACACTTCATTATCTGACAAAAACACTGGCTTCGAGAAACCCCAAAATGCTCAAGACATGCTGTCTTTTTGATAAGCCGGATAGGAGAAAAGTTAATTTTAATGCTGATTATGTTGGGTTTGTCGTCCCGGATGTATTCATTGTCGGATATGGCCTCGATTATGCGGAAAAGTACAGAAATTTAAAGTATATCGGTGAGCTTAAACCGGAGGTATACAAGTAAAAACATAAATTTATATTTCGTTCATATATGCTCGATTGAAAAGCATCCAGCGATATGGTAGAATGTCAATCAAAGTAAAAAGGAGGACATCATTTTGAAAAAATCAGCACGTGGTCCGCTGATATATATTCTTGGTTTTGCGCTGGTATTGATACTGATAAACTGGCTTACAGGGGTTAATAAGATAGACGATCGCAATATTAATTATGACCATTTTTTGCAGCTTGCAGAAGAAGGCAAGATTGAGCAGGTTCAGATAACGCAAAATGATTTATATGCGCTTTCAAAAGATACGCATAAAAATAAAGAAGCATTTCCAAACGAGTACGATTATTATACATATTTGCCCAGCATTGAGCAGTTTAATGAAGATATAAAGAAAATAAAAAACGCAACCAATACGACGGAATATGGGTTTGATATCACATATAAGCCTGTTCCGGAGGCATCTTTATTAGAATCGCTACTGCCGTTTCTTATTCCGACTATTCTGATCGTTGTGCTGTTTTATTTTATTATGCGGCAGCAACAGGGGGCGGGCAACAAGGCGCTTTCGTTCGGAAAATCGCGCGCACGCATGCAGGTCGGTGGAAAACATCAAAAAACTTTTGCAGATGTTGCGGGAGCGGATGAAGAAAAGGAAGAATTGGCGGAGATTGTTGAGTTTTTAAAGAATCCGAAAAGGTTTATGGATCTTGGGGCACGTATACCAAAAGGAGTGCTGCTTGTCGGGCCTCCCGGCGGCGGCAAAACGTTGCTGGCCAAGGCGGTAGCCGGGGAAGCTGGCGTCCCGTTTTTTTCGATCAGCGGCAGTGATTTTGTGGAAATGTTTGTGGGTGTGGGCGCCTCGCGCGTTAGAGATATGTTTGAAAATGCCAAGAAAAATTCGCCCTGTATACTGTTTATAGACGAGATCGATGCGGTTGGCCGCCAAAGGGGGAGCGGACTTGGAGGTGGCCATGATGAACGCGAGCAGACGCTTAACCAGCTTCTTGTAGAGATGGACGGTTTTCAGGTGAACGAAGGAATTATAATTCTTGCGGCAACAAACAGAAAAGATATATTGGACCCCGCCCTTTTGCGACCTGGTCGGTTTGACAGGCAGATCGTTGTCAACTACCCCGATGTAAAGGGTAGGGAAGAGATATTAAAAGTCCATTCAAAGGGAAAGCCTTTTGATGATGATGTCAATCTAAAAGTGCTTGCCAAGCGTACACCCGGCTTTATCGGTGCGGATCTTGAAAACGTATTAAACGAAGCTGCGATATTAACCGCACGGGCTAAGAAACAAAAGATTACCATGGTGGAGATCGAAGAGGCTATTACGCGGGTGATTGCGGGCCCGGAGAAAAGGTCACGGGTGATTACCGAAAAAGATAAAAGATGTACGGCATACCATGAGGTTGGCCATGCGATATGCGCAAAATCGCTTCCCGATTGTGATCCCGTTCATGAAGTTTCTATTATCCCGAGAGGCATGGCTGCCGGGTATACTATGACTCTGCCCGAGGAAGATTCCCAGCATGTTTTTAAGAGCAAGCTGTTAGCAGAACTGGCGATGATGTTAGGTGGAAGAGCGGCCGAAGCGATTGTCCTTGGGGATATCAGCACGGGAGCGATGAATGACTTGCAAAGGGCGTCCGAAACCGCAAGGAACATGGTAATTAAATTTGGCATGAGTGATGTCATTGGTCCTTTGTTCCTCGGCAGCAGCCAGGAGATTTTCTTGGGCAAGGAAATCGGCCATACCAAAACGTATTCCGAAGAGTTCGCCCACAAAGTGGACCAGGAAGTCAAGCGCTTGCTTGATAGCGCATATGCGAAAGCGGAAGAGATATTGAAAGGGAAAATGGACCTTTTGCATAAGGTAACAGAAGTTCTGATAGAAAGGGAGAAAATCGATGGTGACGAGTTTAATACGCTTTGGGATGGCGGGGAGCTTTCACCGATCGATGAAACTGAAAGCCAGACGGAAGATAAGATAAAGGACGATAAACATAAGAAGGGCGACGAAAAGTCAAAAGATGAAAAATAGAGAAGAAGGGGTTACCCCTTCTTTTTTTGGACTTCAAAAATTGTCGAACAGTGATCGCCAAAAAGCCCCTGCAAAAACTGTAGAGGCTTTTTGGCATATAATATTATTGGTGGTGGTGCAAAATATAATCGGTTTTTTAAAC
>JBMNOU010000098.1:0-5582 GCA_050943215.1 Christensenellales bacterium
AATAAAAAATATCAATTACTATTTTTGTTATATACTGTCTTTTATTGTACATTTATGATTTAATTTGTATTATTTTATTTATTGTAATGCTTTAATGGATACTATTGGTATAATATAATAAATGTACCCATTTTTTAAATTATTTATGAAAGGCATTCTTTATAGATGGATAGTGAATCACAAAAAGCTGAAGGTATTCGTGAAATTGCAAAACAAGCCGGAGTTTCCATAGCAACAGTCTCTCGTGTTATTAATTCACCTTTACTCACATCACCTCAAACGCGTGCTAAAGTGCTAGAGGTCATTGAAAAAAACCAGTACGTACCCAACCAGATTGCACGCCATTTTATTTCCGGCAAAACTAACTCGATTGGTTTTATGGTGTTTGATTTAAGAATACCTTTCTATATCAGCATAATACATTACTTAAACCAGCTAGCCTTTGACAGAGGCTATAATGTACTGATATGTGATACGGGAACTTCACTGGAAAAAGAGAGTAAATATTTTAAGTACTGTCAAAGCATACGTGCTTCTGGTGTCGTGTTTACTGAAGGCTGGACAAGAGGATGGGAACATAAGCTTGGGGTGCATTACACAACAGTTCCTTATCCTAATATGCCGATTGTATTGCTTGACAGAAATATCGTTAACAACCATAACTGCTATATTGTAAAATCCAATCACTATTTTGGGATAACGCTTTTAATGAATCATCTTTATGCGCTTGGGCATAAGGATATCGGTTTTATCCGTGGCCCGGTATTTATGAGCTCTGCAAATGAACGATATGATAGTTATTTGGCTAATTTAAAAAAATATAATCTACATCGCCAGTCCCATCTTATTTTTAATGGAGACTTTACCGAAAAAAGCGGAATGGATGCTTTTGATTATTTTCAGTCTTTACCATACCCACCTACTGCAATTATTGCATCGGATGATGCAATGGCAAAAGGCTTTATACTAAAGGCTTTTGCATGCGGAGTAGAAATACCAGAAAAATATTCTGTATGCGGGGTCGATGGAGTTGAAGAAAAAAGTTTTTTCCCACCGCTTACAACCATCAAACAAGATACTAAAGCGTTAGCTGAAGCGATTTTTAATTTTATAATTAATGCAAAGAGCATTAAGCCCCCCAATCAAGCAATTATAGATGTTTCCTTGATAAAAGGCCGCACTTGCAGAAGAATAAAACACCCAATTATTTCATAGTAAACCCTGTGTCTCCACCATGTTTAGAAGCTTTCCCAATTAATGGGGAAGATATTATTAAAAAACGATGATATTTGTTGATAATTAGTAATTTTTTTTAACATCTACTCCACTATTGAATCATATACATCAATGAATATTTGGGAAATAGTCGGGTCAAACTGCGTCCCAGCATTTTTCCTTATTTCCTCAATCGCCTTTTTTTTAGATAACGCTGTTCGATAAACACGATCTTGCGTCATCGCATCGTAAGCATCGACGACCGAGAGAATTCTGGAAAGCAGCGGAATTTCTTCTTCCTTAAGCCCTTGCGGATAACCGTTGCCATCCCATCTTTCCTGATGTGTTAATATATATTCTGCAATAGTTTCTAGTTCAGGGGATGACATTGCTATGCGATAACCGATTTCCGGGTGTTTTTTCATAACAACCCATTCTTCTTTATTTAACTTGCCCGGTTTATTGAGTATCCGATCGTCTATACCCACCTTGCCGATATCATGAAGCATCGAAAACAGCTCAAGCTCATTCAGGCTTTTCTGCGAAAGCCCCAGTTTTTCTCCTATCATTCTTGACAGCACCGCCAACCGCTCAGCGTGTACTTCTGTTTCCTGGCTTCTTTCATATATTGTCGCCATGACCGAAGAAAGCAAAGCGCTGTGAGAACTTTTGCGTTCCAAAAGTTTACGGTGATGCAGGTTATCTTCTGCATCCTTTGCCATATCACTTATATTAACCGATTTATTAGATTTTGTGCTATACCCGACAGTTAGGCTAATATCATACGTGCTTATCTTATTAGTTTTGTTATATATCTCACACGCTCTTTTTATTTCCCGTACCAAATATAAAGCCTTTGAATTATCTGTGCTGGGCATCAATATGCTAAATTCATTACCTCCAGTTCTAGCCAATATCACTCTTTCGTTACAACAACTTTGAATTATGTTTCCCGTTTGCATAATTACGTTGTCTCCTTCGGAATATCCGAGAGCATCGTTGATTAAACGTATTCCATTAATATCTACGATAACCATAGATATAGGGAGATTATCTTCTGTATCGAGGCTTTTTTTCACTTCTTCAAAATACCTGCGGTTATAAAAACCAGTTAACAGATCATGATCACCCATATATTTTATCTGCGCTTCCCTTTTCTTTTGTTCAGTAATGTCTATAACAATACCCTCAAGTGCTTCGACATTTCCAGCTTGATCGTATATGCCCTGGCCCAGCTCTAAAACCCACTTGCGATTACCGTTGGCGGGCAAGATCTCATACTCATACCGAAACGGTATTTTTTGAACCAACACGCATTGCCACTCACGCCAAATAATATCCCTATATTCAGGTGCAATAAGCTTTTTATATGACACTTCTTTGTTATTAAGCAGGCTCTGCGAATGGTATCCTGTCAAAAAAAAACATCCATCTGAAACAAACTGCATAGTCAAATCGGGGGTATAGCGACAGCGATATGCCATACCTGGAAGATGAGAAAGAAGCACAGCCTTGCTTCTCTCGCTTTCCCGTAGCGCGTTCTGCGCTTTTTTTTGTTCAGTAATATCTTCAATAAGGCATAGGTGATCTTCCCTAAATCCGGACTCATCATTGAATTGCAAAGGAGCGATGGTCATACTAACCCAAACAGATGAACCGTCTGGTTTAACAAACCTTTTTTCCATGGAATAGCCACGGATTTTACCATGTTTAAATCGATTGAAATTTTCTAGATCTTTTTGTAAATCATCCGGATGTGTAAATTCTGTCCAATAAATCGCGGTTAGTTCATCTTTTGTTCTGCCTAGTGTATCTTCAAATACAGAATTAATGTTTGAAATGAGCTTATAGTTTCTTCCGATTGCAATGCCAATAGGAGCTTGCTCAAATACAGTTCGAAAAATCAATTCTCTATCATTCATTGTCCTGCTTAGGCTGCGAATTGTTTGATTTTTATTTACCATATTATAAATAGATATCAATGCCAGTAATATGCATATGCTCACGCAGGCTGCATAAAATATGTGTTTATCTACCTCTTGCCGCCAAAACGAAGGCGGGCTATCAATTCCCAAAACAGCAATAACCTCACCGTTTTCAGGGTCTGCTATTGGAGCAAGAGCGCTCAGCCATTCCCCATGGTCCATAATGTTATGCATTACAACTGTTCGTCCATAAATAAATGACTGCCTCAATTTTTCTTGGGCCTGTTCAATATATTTTTTGCCAGGAGGTGTAAGCAAACCCCAATCTGTTAATTCGGAATCAGCTAATAATAAAATATTGCCATCAAATTGAATGAAAATATACGCAAAATATACTCCTGGGTTGCAGTTTACTAAATTATTTAGGCTATTCCTCATTTCCATATTTTTTAACTGTCCAACGGTATCCACATCAAGTTGCCTGACTAAATCAGAGGGAATAAAAGCACATGCCGACTCGGCTATTCTGATTGAATACGCTTCTGCTTTTTGTGTATATACAGCATTAGTGATTAATATATATATTATCCCTAAAGCAGCCCAGAGAGCGATTGCGATGACAACAATAGTGTTCATATTAAAATTAATCTTTGGTTGATCTTTTTTAATTCTATATACATGAGTACCACGTGTCTGCATAGCCTAGTAATCCTCACTTTTTTTATTAAGGGATAATAATCTGCCGGGTTTAATTGTCAGTAAATAAAATAGGCATGGTATTTGGCATTAAATTAGCAGATCCTATTGTTTAAGACGGGCCAATTTAGATATTACATTGCAGTGCTAGCCTTTTTTATATAAGATCGCTCTTAATCAGTTAACAACATTATCCGGCAGGGCTTGAGTCTCCTTGCTTAATGCTGATGCGCAAATCCTTTTTGGACACTTTTTTAATATAAATGTAGGCTCTCGAACCTTTTTATATAATTCTCATTTTTAGTTCTTTGTTTGTTATATTCAACAAACATAATTGATTTATATTAACATGTATTTTCGTCAAAATAAACTATTATTCTCCATAATTCAACATAAATTTTAATATACTATTTTCTTTTATTGCTAGTTAGGTATATAAAAGAAATCATAAGTATAATATTAACGAATTTGCTTTATATTTAAAAAAAGCTTTAATAAATCTCCAAGATATGATATAAGAATACTAAAACAACATTTGTTCTAAATACATAATATAGGAGGCGTAACGATGAACGGTTTCATTATCACCACAGATTCAGGATGCGATCTTCCCATGTCAATTTGTGTAGAGAGAGCGATTATTCCTCTTCAGCTAAAATATGTTATAGAAGATAAAATTTTTACGGATTCTATGCATCATGAAAACTGCAGAGAATTTTATGATAAAATGCGCCGAGGCGCAGTACCTAAAACCAGCCAGGTTAATGTCTTCGAATTTGTGGATTTTTGGAAAACTCTTTTGCCAAAAGGGTTGCCAATTGTACATATTTCTTTGGGAAGTGGAATTTCAGGAACCTATGCAAATGGACTTCTTGCTCGGGATATACTTATAAAGGAACACCCTGATGCAAAGATATTCGTAGTAGATTCCACATTAGCATCCGTAGGATATGGAATGCTAGCATTAAAGGCGGCGGATATGCGAGATCAAGGAATATCTCCAAAGGATTGCGTTGAATGGCTAGAGGCTCATAAGGTTGAAATCAATACATATTATACCACCAGCGACCTTACTTATCTTTGCCGCAGTGGACGTGTGAGCCGCGTAGGGGCTATGGTTGGTACGATGTTTAAAATAAATCCTATCTTGAATCTGGATAAGGAAGGGCATCTGATCGTTCAGGAGAAGATTCGAGGTGAAAAGGCTACGATCAAGCGCATCTACGCCATCATAAAAGATCTAGCCGTTAATCCAGAGAATCAAACCCTCTATATTTGTCACTCAGATATTATAGACAAGGCAAAGAGTTTTGGAGATAAGTTGTGTCAGTATTTAGGTTTCCGGGATGTTTATTACACATATATCGGGCCGACGATAGGCAGCCATTCTGGACCAGGGCTTATGGCAGCGTTCTTTTTTGGTAAGCCCAGAACCATGTAATATACTCTTTAGTATTTTCTTATCTAAAAACAAAGATTTCTGAATTTATGTAAGAGATCATTTAAAAATGGCAATAATAAAATGCGACAGTATATTATGGCGTACGAAAATATAGATAGCCGACCGGTTTTTTTAGTAACGGACCGGAAAACATGAACGCTCAATTAATATATATACTGTCCATTTTTACTAATGCACAAACGTTCGTGTTGTTTTTTCTTTTCTTATTAATTATTAACCTATAGTTGGTACAAATCATATTATATAAAAATAAATTATATCAAATAATTTTTTTATCATATTTT
>JBMNOU010000023.1:0-27314 GCA_050943215.1 Christensenellales bacterium
GTATACTTTTCACAAAGCTCTTCGGCGAACTCTTCGGTGTTGCCCTCTGTCCTGATGATAATCTTAGGATGCGTTGTATGTGGGCAAATATAGCCATATCCGTTATTTTCATCTAGCCGTATCCCTTCGTTTGCAAACGCGCCGCCTGTGCCATATACCGTTTTGATAACCCTCCCCATATCCTTCCAATCACAGCTTATTTCTCTGACTCTCCGGTGTTCTGGCTCGATCAATGTTGCAATCTCCTCAAGCAAAATACCCGTTCTCGCGATATGCTCAGCAAGTCTGCATACAGCATATATACCATCGAACAGCATGCGCCTGTTTTCGAGGCTCATACCTAGCAGCGCTTCCTGTTCTGATACGTATGTATACTCAAGCCCCATAATCTCGGCAACAGTCACCACGCTTTTAGATACGCTTGACGGCAGCTTGACTTCGTTCCTGCTTAAATCATTAAATATCAGATAGTAAACCAGCGTCTCAAAATCTTTTTCTCCAAGCACCCTACCACCCGGCAGATAAAGCGAGCAAAACGTTGCATTCCTTGATACTCTGACAGCAAAATCTGTGTTTTCTTCGATAATCATGCTAGTAATGGGGATATCTTTATCTGTCTGCTGGCGTATAACACGGACACCGCATTCCTCAAAAACGCGTGCGGCGAATGCATCAACGTCTTTAGCACCGCGCACCAGCACGCTTATTCCTGATTCTTTTATTGAACTCCTATCAATCTTTTCAAATACCGAGTTGATATAAAGGGTATCTGCGGCGCCCACCGGAATCTCTCTGCCGCATGATTTGTCCGCCAGCTGTTCGCCCTGCATAAAATACTTGGCTTCTATTTTCTTTCTAGCTTCCTTTGACAGCATGAAAATATGGGGCTCAAACAAATCTACATAGAGCTTAATTTGCTTTTGCGATTTGACGGATATGCATAATCCCGCTTTTAAGATCCCTGCGATATATGCACAGACAGGTTTGGTCACACCATGCAGCACATACATATCAACCCCGCTCAGCGTTAATATTCCAACCGCAAGTTTGAGCACAGCATGCGCAAACACCGTATTGTCAGCGCTGATCACGATGCTTTTTCCCGACATATATTCTGCCGCCGCGCCGAGTATCCGGCTTAAACGAACGGGCGTTATATCCGCCCCGATATCTCCGACAAACCCGGTTTTGCTTAAGAATCCCGTTCTCTCACCATATCCCCAGACGATGTTCTCATTTGCCGACACGCCTGTCCCCAGCCATTTTTCGGGCCAGATTTTCACTCTGGGCGAAATACTGTTATCACTTGAAAGTACACACCGTTCGCCGATCACCGCACCCTCATATACACTGCAGCGCTCGCCCACAACACTGTTGGCTGCAATCACGCAAGAACTGAGCTTGGTGTTCCTGCCGATACTGGCACCGCGATGCATGATGCTCCTTTTAATATTAGCATGGTTGCCAATCCTGACGCCTTGTCCGACAGAAGTATAATTACCAATTTTAGCGCCCTCTCCGATTACGGCACCATCGCCAATAAAACTTGGCGCCTGTATCAATGCAGAGTTGCTGATTACAGCACCATCCCCGACATATATGCCGCCAACGCATTTGCCTTTGATTTTAGCCAAGACTGCCCCTTTTAAAAGGTCCTCGTGCGCCTTAATATAGCTCTCTATGTTACCCACATCACACCAGTACCCCTGGGCAATGTACCCGTATATGGGCATTTGTTTATCGAGCATCAATGGAAAAAGATCTTTTGCAAAATCGAAGGGCTGTCCTTTTGGGATCAGGTCGAGTACATCGGGCTCAAGAACATAAATGCCTGTATTGACGGTATCGCTAAAGACATCCTCCCAGCCTGGTTTCTCTACAAACCGTTCAACGTTGCCGCCATCGCCCGATATCACTACGCCGTAGTCTAGCGGGTTGCCCATCTTTTTTAAAACAATAGTGGCTTTTGCAGCATTCTTAATATGAAAGTCATAAGCTTTTTTGATATCAATATCGCAAAGCGCATCACCGCTGATAATAAGAAAAGTTCCGTCAACAAAACAGGATGCATTTTTAACGCTTCCTGCCGTGCCAAGCGGCGTATCTTCTATAAAATATTCAATATTTGCCATTCTATATTCTTCGAAATAATTGGTAATTACGGACGGTTTGTACATCAGAGTAAAGGCCATATGGTGAATGCCGTATCTTAAAAGATGGTCTACCGTATATTCGAGCATGGGTTTATCAAGAAGCGTCACCATGGGCTTGGGTACGCCGCATGTCAGCGGACGCAGGCGTGTACCCTCGCCGCCTGCCATAACAATTGCTTTCATAATAATGCTCCCCAAAAATCAAGTTTAGCATTATTATGCGCAAAGCCCAAGCCCTATATTCTACAGTATGTATTTTTGCAAATCGTTGTCTTTTATCTGGTTTTTTAAATGTTCTTTGACATAGTTCTCATCGATCTCAACATCAAGCAGCGGATGATTCCCGCCGGCGTTATATGATATATCCTCAAGCAGCGTTTCAATTACCGTATGCAGACGCCTCGCGCCGATGTTTTCGGTTGTTTCATTGACCATGACGGCATATTTTGCAATCGCTTCAATTGCATCGTCTTTAAAGATCAATCGCACATTATCTGCCTCAAGCAGCGCCTGATATTGCTTGATGAGAGCATTTTTTGGCTGCACCAAAATACGCTGCATATCCTCGCATGATAAGTTCTGCAGCTCAACCTTTATTGGAAACCTTCCCTGGAGCTCAGGTATTAGGTCGGATATTTTTGCGACATGGAAAGCGCCGGCTGCGATAAAAAGCATATAATCTGTCTTAACGGGACCATATTTTGTAACGACCGTGCTTCCTTCTACAATAGGCAGTATGTCGCGCTGAACACCTTCCCTTGAAATATCAGGACCCTGCCCCATACTCTTTCCCGCAATCTTGTCTATCTCATCGAGAAAGATGATTCCGTCCTGCTCGGCCCGCTCGATCGCGGTGCTTATAACCTCATCCATATCAATGAGTTTATCAGCCTCTTCCTGGGTAAATATCTTTCTCGCTTCCGAAACGGTTACCTTGCGCCGCTTCATCTTTTTAGGGAGGATGCCCCCAAGCATATCCTGAATATTAATATCGCTGCCAAAACCCGCGATCTCAATACCAATTGATGCATTATCTTCTACCTCTACCTCGATCAATTTATCCTCAAGCCGCCCGGCTTTAAGCGCTAAGAGCGTCTCTTCCCTTTTCGTCACGCGCCGCTGCCTCTCTTCCTGCGTCTCGGTTGGTACACTTTGCCCCTGGCCCAGCAGTGCCTGAAACGGATTGGTTGACGGTGCGGACTTTTTCTGAAGTGGCGCTAAAACATCCGCGAGCCGTTCTTCCGCCATTTTCTCGGCTTTCGCCCTGACCGTTTCATGCCGGGACGCCTTCACCATCCGAATAGACGCCTCTACCAGATCCCTCACCATCGATTCGACATCCCTGCCGACGTATCCGACCTCGGTGAATTTGGTGGCCTCCACCTTGATAAAAGGCGCATTCATCAATTTAGAAAGCCGCCGGGCAATCTCCGTCTTTCCAACGCCCGTTGGACCTACCATAATGATATTTTTCGGTGTAATTTCGTCCTGCATCTCCTGGTCGAGCATATTACGCCTATATCGGTTGCGCAGCGCAATGGCCACGGCTTTCTTTGCCTTTTCCTGTCCGATAATATATTTATCAAGCTCGCTTACGATCTCTTTCGGTGTCAAATGCGACATGCTATACCTCCTCCACCGTAATGTTTCCGTTGGTAAAAACGCATATCTCTCCGGCAATCGCAATTGCCTTTTCAACGATCTCGAGCGCAGAAAGATCTGTATTCTCCTTCAGAGCTTTTGCCGCCGCCATCGCGTAGCTTCCACCCGAGCCGATTGCCGCAATTTCGTCATCCGGCATGATCACTTCTCCGCTTCCCGACACGATCAGTAGCTCGTCTTTGTCGGCCGCGATCAACATGGCTTCGAGCTTTCGAAGTATCTTATCGCCGCGCCATTCCTGCGCTAGTTCAACAGCTGCCCGTTGCAGGCTCCCTCCGTATTGCTCAAGTTTTGCCTCAAACCTCTCGGACAGCGTAAACGCATCCGCTACCGAACCGGCAAAGCCAACTACTACCTTGTCATCAAAAAGACGTCTTACCTTTTTCGCATTATGTTTCATGATCGTATTCTGCCCAAAGGTTACCTGCCCGTCACCGGCTACGGCACATTTACCATCTTTCCTTACCGCAACGATCGTCGTCCCTTCCATCATTGAACTCCTCCGTTTTCTATCCGACAAAGCAATTAGCTTTTCGGATCCTCACTTTTCTAATATTGGAGATTTTACCTAAAATAGACTGGGGTTTATGCATCCGCGAGCTTACGGATCTCTTCTAAAGCCCTTTTTGATACTGCCATTTTCTTGTCTTTTTTTGCCGTTCCAATATCTATTGTATTCATAATGCCAAAGTTAATATTCATCGGCTGAAAATCCTCGCCGCAATAGCCTGAGATATAATGCGCTAGCGCACCACACGCCGTGTTGCGGCTAAAAACCGGCCGCCGCTTCCCTCGATGATCACACGCGGCGAATATTCCGGCAAGCAGGCCGCTCGAAGCGCTTTCTATATATCCTTCAACCCCCGTTATCTGTCCCGCAAAGAATAATCCTGGATGTGTCTTCATCTCATAATATTCGTTGAGAACTGCCGGGCTTTTTAAATACGTGTTTTTATGCATTACGCCGTAACGTACAAATTCAGCGTTCTCGAGTCCAGGGATCATTGAAAAAACACGGCACTGTTCACCGAATTTCAAATGCGTCTGAAACCCGACAATGTTGAAAAGTCTTCCTTCAAGATCCTCACGCCGAAGCTGCACCACCGCGAAAGACATTCGGCCCGTAGCCGGATCCCGTAACCCGACCGGTTTAAGAGGGCCGTAGCAGAGCGTATGAAACCCACGTTTGGCCATCGTTTCGATAGGCATGCATCCTTCAAATACCTTCTCTTGCTCAAAGCCGTGGATCTTAGCCGTTTCGGCATGGACCAGTGCCTTAAAAAAAGCCCGATATTGCGCTTCGTCCATCGGACAGTTGAGATAATCAGAACCTTTGCCATAGCGTGAGGCAAAAAATACCTTGCTCATATCTATGGATTCCGCCGTCACGATAGGCGCAGCCGCATCAAAAAATGACAGCATGCCACTTCCGACCGTATCAGAAATACTTTGGGAAAGTAATTCAGACACAAGCGGACCGGCTGCCACGATGACGGTGCCGTCTTTAGGCAGCAAATCAACCGACTCGCGCACCACCCGGATATGATCATTTTGCATGATCGATTCAGTAATATATTGCGAAAAGGCTTTTCTATCCACTGCAAGCGCGCCGCCCGCAGGGACTCGCACGGCATCTGCAGCCTGCAAAACCAGCGATCCAAGTTCGCGCATCTCCTGTTTTAAAAGGCCAACCGCATTAAAAATTCCCTCCGCCCGGAATGAATTAGAGCACACAAGCTCTGCAAACAAATCCGACTTGTGTGCAGGGGAGAATATTAAAGGCTTTTGCTCATAAAGCGTTACATCAATGCCGCGCTGCGCAAGCTGCCATGCCGCTTCACTACCGGCGAGCCCGGCACCGATTACCGTTACATTATTCCTCTTTGCCATCGGCCTTTTTGCGCTGATTCTTCACGCATTCGGGATTTGAGCATTTTCGGAAGCTCTTTCCGTTTGACATACGCCGTAGCACCATCATGGCGCTGCATGCGTCACACTTATCCGCGATCGGCATATCCCAAGAAACAAAATCACATTCTGGATAGCCTTCGCAACCGTAAAACGTCTTTCTGGTTTTCCCAGATTTCTTTTCTACAATACGTTTGCCGCATTTGGGACAGGGTGTGTCGATATATTTGATAACCGGCTTTGTGTTCCGGCACTCAGGATATCCGGGACACGCAATAAACTGGCCAAACCGGCCATCTTTGTATACCATGGTTCTGCCGCATTTTTCGCAAACCACATCGGATTCTTTTACCGGAAGCTCCACACGTTCAACATTTTCATCCGCAGATGCCAGTGTTTTTTCAAATGGTGCATAAAAGTCTCTTAAAAGTTTTTTCCATTCCTTACCGCCATTTTCTATGTCGTCCAACTCGTTCTCAAGCTCTGCCGTAAATGTCACATCTACAATATCTGAAAAATTCTCTTTCATTAACTTGTTGACAATTGTGCCAAGCTCTGTGGGCTTTAGTGCCCGCCCATCTTTTGCTATATATCCTCTTTCCTGGATCGTCGAAATGATCGGTGCATATGTGCTCGGACGGCCGATTCCCTTTTCTTCGAGTGCGCGCACCAGCGTTGCTTCGTTGTAACGGATTGGCGGTTGCGTAAAATTCTGTTTGGCATTAATATCGAGAAGCGGACAAACCTCCCCTTCGCTGAGAGGCGGCAGCAGGCTATCTTTTATCTTCTCGTCTTCGATAGCGTATACCGCCGTATACCCTTTAAAAATCATTCTTGATCCGCTCGACTTAAATGTACAATCACCCGCTGAAAGCGTGATCGCCATTGTCTCAAAAACGGATGGGGTCATCTGGCTTGCAACAAATCGGTTGTATATGAGCTTGTATAGCTTATACTGATCTCTTGACAGCATGCTTTTAAGAGCATCTGGCCCATACTCCATATGCGACGGCCGAATCGCCTCATGGGCATCCTGGGCTTTTTTTGATTTTTTAAAATAGTTAGGCGTTTCAGGAAGATAGTCTTCACCGTAAATGCTTTTGATATGTGCTCTAACGGCATCTAACGCCTCTTCAGATACACGCGTCGAATCCGTTCTGATGTATGTAATAAGACCAACCGATCCTTCGCCTTTGATCTCAACGCCCTCATAGAGCTGCTGTGCAATCAGCATTGTTCGCTTCGCTGTAAATCCAAGCGTGCTTGATGCCGCCTGCTGAAGGTAGCTTGTGGTAAACGGCGGGGCCGCCCCTTTTCTCTTTATACCGTTTTTAATGCTGTCTACGACGAAATCTTTTCCTGAGATAGCCGATAGAATCTGATCCGCCTGCTGTTTGTTCTCGAGCTTTCGTTTTTCGCCGTTTATATCAAAAAATTTTGCTTCAAACGTCTGCGTTTGGGCGCTGTCCTCAAGCGTCACGGTAATTGTCCAGAATTCCTCAGGAACAAACGCAGCGATCTCTTCTTCCCTGTCGCAAATGATACGTACCGCAACCGATTGGACACGTCCCGCAGAAAGACCCTTTTTAACTTTGCGCCAGAGCAACGGGCTTAGTTTATATCCCACCAGTCGGTCAAGCAAACGCCTTGCCTGCTGCGCATCTACGAGGTCAAGATTAATCTTCCTCGGATGGTTGATTGCTCCTAAAACGGCCTTCTTGGTGATTTCGTTAAACTCAATACGGCTGACTTCGTTTGTATCGACACCTAACATGTTTGCAATATGCCAAGATATTGCTTCGCCTTCCCTATCGGGGTCTGTTGCAAGATAAATATTTCTTGCACCTGCTGCGCCCGCTTTCATTGCACTTACAATATCCTTTTTTCCTCTGATCTGGATATACCTTGGTTCAAAATCATTATCGATATCTACCCCAAGCGTACTTTTAGGAAGATCTCTGACATGACCGCCGCTGGCCTGTACTTTATATCCGGTCCCCAAAAACTTACTGATTGTCTTTGCTTTTGCAGGTGACTCTACAATTACGAGGTCATATTTTTTCTTTTTAGCGTTATTTTTTCGTGTCGATGTCGCCATTTTTTTCTCCAAGATGTAAATTATATACCGTATTTTCCACCGGGCAGCCGTTTAATAAGCCCGCAGAGTTCCATCATTGTTAAGGTGATATTTATCTCACTTTGCGGATATTGTATGCTGTTAGCAATATTTTCAACACTTATATCACCTTGTAAGAGCAAATTATATATTTCACGCTGTAAAAAATCAAGCTGTATTTGCTCATTTTGCCCAGACTTAAAGTTTAAATCCGTCAGTTTTGTCCCGATATAGCCATAATACCGAAGGATATCCGCCGCGCAGGTAATAGGCACAGCTCCTTTTTTTATCAGCATGGCTGTTAGCTCCGCCACCTTTAAGTGGGGTGGGCCAGGTACTGCAAAAATATCTCTTGCATAGGCGATTGCCATTAATGCAGTTATGGCTGTTCCGCCTCCCATCTCAGATTCAACAATAAGCGTACCGCGGGAAAGCCCGGCAATGATTCGGTTCCTTGCGGGAAAATTAACCGCCAATGGCTCCGTTCCCGAAACTAGCTCAGATATCACCGCTCCTTTTTCTATTGCTTGATAGTATATCGTCTCACTTTCGGGCGGATAGATCACATCCACACCGCATCCAAGAACAGCAACCGTCTTTGCGCCTGCCTCGATCGCTCCGGTATGCGCTGCCGTATCGATACCCCTCGCCATGCCCGAAACCACTGTCATCCCGGCGGTGCCTAGATCCTTCGCGATACTGCGGGTCAGATCAAATCCTTTCCTAGTACACCGTCTTGTTCCTACAATGCTGATCGTCTTGTAAATACCGGTCATGCTGCCTTTCACATACAAAACAGGTGGCGGATAGGGTATGCTCGCAAGAATTTCCGGGTAGCCATTTCCAAGCCTCGTCACCGCACAGATGCCTTTTTCCTGAAGGCCGCATATGATCTCAGCTACACGTTCGCGTGAACACGCTGCCTTTAATGCAGCAAGCGCTTTGCCGGGGACGGAATTCAGCAATGCGGAATCATTTTGTACGGCATCAAAAAACCGCTCTGCGTCCAAAAATTCTTTTATTATATAATAGAAGAGCTTTGGCGTGACTTCAGGAACGGACCCAAGCCATATCCAGTATTTTTCCTGTTCGCTATAGCGATGCATACCTATCCCCGGTTTCTAGATCCGTCGATATTGAAACTATATTTAATAAGATATCTCGATTTACCCATTGGGGCCGATTTTTTGATTATTGTACCATGTTATCTTATGCCTGGCAAGAAAAACCATAATCCTATTCCCAATACTTAGCATCGGTACGGTATTGTATGGCTTCTGCGAGATGTCCTTTATTTATATCCTTCTCTCTGGCAAGATCAGCAATCGTTCTTGAGACCTTAAGTATACGTGTCATCGTCCTTGCGCTTAGCCCCAGCGTATTGTATGCGATCTCCAGCAGATTTTTGCATTCCTGTGTCAGCGCGCAATACTTATCCATCATCTCACCTGTTAAAGACGCGTTGCTATATATACCTTCATCGACATACCGTTCCTGCTGAATACTCCGTGCGGCGTTGACTCGCAGTCTGATCTGTTTTGATGTCTCACCCATTCTTTCACTAGTTAATTCCTCGTATGATACTTCTTCCATGCCAATATGCATATCGATACGGTCGAGCAACGGACCGCTGATACGTGATAAATACCGTTTGATCTCACGGGGTGTACACCGACACGATTTATCCTTGCTGCCAAAGTTTCCACATGGGCAAGGGTTCATCGCCGCGATCAATATCACTTCCGCCGGATATATGACCTTGGCATTGGCCCTTGCAATGCTGATCTGTTTGTCTTCAAGTGGCTGCCGGAGTGCCTCGAGAGCCTCGCGTTTGAATTCTGCGAGCTCGTCCAAAAAGAGCACGCCTCCGTGAGCCAAGCTTAGCTCTCCCGGCATCACGCGATGCCCTCCCCCGGTCAGTGCAGCCGTTGATAGCGTATGATGCGGGCTCCTATATGGACGCACCGTTGCAATGCCTTCACCCGCGTTTTGACCGCATACCGATTGTATCTTTGATATCTCCAGCGCCTCTTCAAAACTCAAATCCGGCAATATCCCAGGAACTGCGCGGGCCAGCATCGTCTTGCCCGACCCAGGAGACCCTATAAATAAGATGTTATGGCCACCAGCTGCAGCGATCTCAAGCGCCCTTTTTGCGTGCTGTTGACCTTTGATATACGACATATCGTTTTTGCAGATATCGCCTGCTTCGGGTACAAACGCTCTTGTCTCATACGGCGTTATCGTGTCTTTTCCACTTAAATGATTGGCTATCTGCGTAAGGCTCTCTACAGGGAAAATCTTAAGTCCATATACAAAACTCACTTCAATTGCATTGTCTTTGGATATGAACAGCTTCTCAAACCCCACATCTCTTGCGGATATTGCCATCGGTAGCGCTCCGGCAATGCCTCTTAATCTTCCATCAAGGGAAAGCTCTCCTAAAAATATGCTTTTATCGTCCGGCTCGGCTGTTTGTCCGCTGGCGCACAGCAGACCCAAAGCGATAGCAAGATCATATATGGGCCCCTGTTTTTTTAGATCCGCCGGAGCAAGGTTTATAGTGATTCTTTGATGGGGATAATCAAATTGCGAATTCTTAATTGCCGCGCGCACGCGTTCTTTAGACTCTCGCACGGCAGCGCCGGGAAGCCCTACCGTCTCATACGAGGGCATTCCGTTTGCAATATCCGTTTCGACAAATACCGGATAGCCGCAAAGCCCTAGCAGACCAAAGCTTATAATCTTTGAAAGCACTTTAATACCCCTTTATTATTTTCCCGCATCGGTATTGCCAGCGCTCGAAGACAATCCTGCAACCGCGTCACCACTTCGAAAAACAAGCAGCTTATTGCCCGCAAAGTTAACGGTAAACGAAAATACGGTGGCAATAATCTTAGCCAATAGTTTATCAAGCGCATACAAGTCGGCAAGGATAAATACCGCGAGGTTATTGATCCCTAGTGATATCAGGTTGACAAGTACGAATTTCATAAAAGGCACCGAAAGAAAGTTAAACCTGATAATCAAAGGTTTTTTTAACATGAACAGATTAAACGTATAGGTAGAAAAGAATTTAAGTTTTATTTTGAATGTCCAATATCTATTCAGTACAAAACTGTTGACAACACCGCATGAATAAGAAATCGTATTAGCAATAATAATCGGCCATCCGAGCACAGCTGTCAAAAAGGACAGTACACCGTAGTCAACCAAAAAGTTGACAACACCGACTGCCTGAAATTTGATAAAGTGCCAGATTCCCTTTTTATGTTTTTGATATAGCGTCTGTCGCATTTAATAACCCCTAATAGAACGGCCACGACTGCAACCAACGCAAGAACGTGTCCGAATATGCCCTCGGAATAACCAGACCAGTCGTAACCGGATAGAACATCGCAAACAGCACCAAACAAATACCAAGATATATCAATACTATTTTCTTTCCGTATTTTAAATGTTCTATTATGTATTTTGCAAGCGCCCCTATCAGTAGTATTAGAAATGGTATTGTCGCAAAATAATGGTAGATAAACGTTTCTCTGGATACCAGCACCCACGGCAGATATTGTGAAAGCGCGGCAACAGATAAGAAGAAAACCCTTTTGCCAAGCTTGCCTTTGCGGATTCTAATAACAACCAGCGCAATAACCGCACCAATGCCGCCCCACCATACAGCCGGGTTGCCCATTGTTGACATTGATGACATGTAACCTTGCGGATATCCCTTCCCCTGGAACAGGAAGACAGGTCTTATATTAAGCGGCCAGGTATACCAGTCAGACGAGAATGGATGAGGCGACTCAGGGCTCAAATTGCTATGGTAGTTGTACATATACTCCTGATTGCGTAGTATCGCCGCAAAATCGTATGGGTTGTCTGCTACTTGCATATATGGAATATAGGCAAGATAATATATTACCAGCGGCACGACAATGAAGAATAGCACACACCAGAGCAGCGTAATAAACGTTTTTCTCACATAGTTATGACTGATATCTTCAAGAAATGTCCTCTTGCCTTCATCCATTTGTTCGCAAGATTCGTTTTGAGAAAGCAAAAACCTCGCGTATGCGTATTCCCTATACCGTTTAAACAGCTGTACAAAAAGCAGCAGCGCAAGGCCCGCGCCCGCATACATGCATAGCCATTTCGTAGCAGCTCCCAGCCCAAATGCAACGCCGCATAGCCCAAGCGGTATCAGCGTTTTAATAAGCGGCTGCCGGTTATAGTTACTCTCGGTATACATATACATAAATAGGTACATCAGCATGATGAAAAACACACTGTAGCTGTCGATTGTCGCGATACGCGTTTGCGAATAATGCATGAAATCGACCGCCATCAAAAACGTAGGGATAAATGCAAAAAGTGTTTTTTTAAATAGCTTTTTGGCCAAAACATACATCAAAGGAAGCATCAATACGCCAAAAAACGTACCCATACAACGCCACCCAAATGGATTCATGCCGAAAATCTGTATCCCGATACCAAGTATCGTTTTGCCGAGAGGCGGATGAGTGATCTCGTAAGGCGTTAAATGATTGATCTGCTCATAGGCAGTCCTTGCATGATATACCTCGTCAAAATACATCTCGTTCATATAGTATGTTTGCTTGGGCACATATTGCTGCTCGTCAAATAGATTTGCGGGCGCGTTGCCCCTTGGTGCGTCTGGATTGATATTTTCTACTGATACTATTTTAACAGGGTCGCCCTCGGCGCCGCAGAAACCCATTTCTAACATCTGTATCCCCGGTTTGTCCACCCGGATAGACACATACTTAGCTGAAAAAGACGCGGGTATGAATTGCCATTCATACATGTCGGTGGCTTTATGATCGATGACAACGGGTGCAGTAACTGTCTGTGTGTTGCCGTTTTCATCCGTTTCTTCGCTTTGTCCCGTTAAAAGAGTGTATCCTTCACCGTCATTTGAATAGAAGAAAGAAACCTTGCCTTCTCCAAGAGAAGTAAAATACTTGATGTCAGTAATAGTTTCATTCTGTTCAAATTGCACGATAATTTCGTCATTCATATTTCCCATCGTAAAAAAGGTTTGCGGAATATTGAAAGACCCGAGGTTTGAAAATGCAACGATGGCATAAATTAACGTAACGGCAAGCATCACAAGCCAGTCTTTGCGCGCGAAATGCATTCCCTCTTGCTGATAGAAAAGCCGCCTTTTTGCGTTATTTTGCCATTTTCTCAGTTGTTTGACGTCTTTTATCTTGCCAACACTATTTAATCTTGTTAGTTTACGTAATATTGTTTGTTCTAAATAATTTTTCATGTCAACACCCCATGTCAACCCAATAAAGCGGGGCTTTTTATTAGTACCTTCCCGCTCGAAAGTTTTTTTATCGTGATTACAGTATATATCAAATACAACACCATATTAACTGCAGAAAATACGAGTGTGGGCAAAGGTGCTGAAACAACGCCATCGGCAAAAAGCACAACCATCTGGTTAAACAATGCGCTTACGGAAAAAGCCGCTGCAAAAAGTAATGTCACTATGTCTCTTGAATAGACATAGGCAAAAATCAGGCAAACACAAGCGGGGAGAATATACCTCTCATGCATTGCGTGCGCAAGCATAAAGACGGATAATATCAACAGTGCGTTTAAATCAAAATAAGGCATTTGTTCTCTCGTTTTCCATTGCACAAAAATGATGATGATACAAACAACCGCGATAAATATCATGCCCCATGTCTTGTAATTCAGCAACAAAAACGGCTCTGTGCTGAATACGAAGTTTGCCCCGACAAGTGCAAAAAGGTTAAACGCATTCAAAGACGCGTATGGGTAAAAGCTAACCGTACCCTGATATTTTTCAAATATCCACTCGGGCGGCTGGTTACCTGTAAATGGCATCACTGCTGCAAAAATAACTGCCGCAGCAATAACCGCCCCGCCAAAAATGCCAAACAGAGCTTTTTTCAGTCCACCCTTTTTGAACAGTGCATAAACATAGGCGAGCCCAACCACTGGCGCCATCATGATCGCCTGCGGCTTTATCAGCAGCGAAACCGTATAGAAAAACGCACCCAGCAGGTAGTTTTCTTTTTTTAAATAATAAAGAGCAAGTACGATAAATAGGATAAACACTGCATCTATCTGCCCCCATACGCTGCTGTTGAAAAAAAGGGCGGGATTGAAAAGCAGAAACGCTGCGCATAAAAGGCCGAACATTTTACCAAGCTGCCGCGCGGCGATTTTATAAATAAATACGGCTGTTATGACCTCTGCAATAATGGATGGTAATTTAATGATTAACGTAAAAAGCGTACCCGAAGCATCTATTTCGAAAACATCCCTGACAAATCCAAGCACATATAGCACGTAAATATATCCCGGCGGATAATCAGCAAATATACCCGAAGTATAAAATCCCGCGGTTCCGTTCTCATATGCGGCAATCGCCCAGCCTTTAAAACATGCGACGTCTGTTACGTATCCTTCAAAAGCCGCGGCGACAATGACCCGAAGTATGACCGCTAAAATAGCTGCCAATAATAAAGCCGGCCATGTCTTTCCTTCGCTATCCTTAATGTTGCTACCCGCGCGTATCGCAAGCAGTACACATACGATAATGAATAGTGCTACGATGATCACTGTCATAACAGTCGCTATAATCTTCTCAGGCGGGGACGCACTTGACGGCTTGAATGTTTCGCCTGAAAGCGCTGTTCCCGTAAACAGACAAAACATTAACAATATAACGATAAACAGGCAAATATTTTTGCGCATTTTACTCTCAAAAACTAGGGCTCTATAAACTCAAAAGCGTTCTTAATATGGTTTATTTTGCCGTTATATATTTCTATTATATCAAATCTATATTTTTCATCAACTTTATTATTCTTATACGCATAATCGAGCGCAGCCTTGCATATATGCTTTTGTTTTCGTAAATCCACCGCTTCAGACGGCATTCCAAACCTGTGTTGCGTTCTTAATTTGACCTCACAAAATACAGTTTCGTCTCCCTCATTAAAGATAAGGTCAACCTCTCCGCCGCGGATATAGTAGTTTCTGGTAATGATTCGGCAGCCTCTATGTTCAAGATATTTAGCCGCAGCATCCTCGCCTTTATTTCCTTTGTCCCTAGTGTTCATGATATGATCTTCTTCAAAAACGACATGCGGTGAATATCGCACACGCCGTATTTAATAATGCATTCTCTATGCTCTTTTGTGGCATACCCCTTATGCTTAGCGAATCCATACTCTGGATATATGCTCCCATATCCGCGCATAATCTCGTCCCTTGTTACCTTGGCAATAATGGACGCCGCCGCGATACTGTAGCAAAGCCTGTCACCGCCGACAATTTCCTCATATGGCGTATCAATATCGATTCCACAGATCCGATCGCAAAAAACATATGACGGCTTTATTGACAGTGCGCTAAAAGCTTTGGCAAACGCGCGCCTTGCCGCATTTAATATATTGATTTTATCCACTGTCCTGTTATCCACGATACCGACAGCATAGCTTAACGCCTGTGTTTTGATAGTTTGATATAATTTCTGCCTTTTTTTCTCGGAAAGCTTTTTGGAATCCTCAACACCCAAAATCAGGTTGTCAGGTTGCATGATAACGGCAGCCGCGACGCACGGGCCTGCAAGCGGGCCGCGTCCGGCCTCGTCAATACCCGCAACCAAAAATCCTTTATCCCAGTACGGCCGTTCAAACCGGCACATGGTTTTCAGCCTTTCTATTTCATCTATTTCGTTATACAAAATGATCGGGGCTCTCAAGTGTGACCTTTCCGAGCCATCCTCCTTTAAACTCATCAAGAAGCGTCTTTGCGCCTCTTTCAGTGTCTATTTCGCCCCGTCTTAAAAGAAAACCTCTTTTTTTACAGATTTCTTTGAGCATTTCCGCTGCGTCGCCACCGTCTTCTATACCATATCGTGCGGCGATAATGCCAGGGGCTACACTTTTCAGCATGTCGATTAAGCGAATCGCAAGCGCTGGTATATCGATAATCTCCTGACGGATACAGCCCGTTACTGCAATTTTAACCGAAGCCGATTCGGAATCAATCTTCGGCCACAATAGCCCGGGCGAATCCAAAAGCTCTAAACTATCCGAGAGCCTGACCCACTGAAGCCCCTTTGTTACGCCGGGTTTATCGCCCTCTTTCACACCTTTGCGCCCGACAAGGCGATTGATGATCGCGGATTTTCCGACATTCGGTATACCGGCGATAAGCACGCGTATTGTTTTTTTCATGCCTTTGTCCGCATACTTCCTTATAATCGGTATGGCCGCTTGGTTTACCGCAGATAATAGCACATCTTTTTTATATCTGACTGCACTGAATGCAACAGCGTTACCATATAAGTCTTGGTAATGCTGCGTCCATTTTTTTGTCAGCGCATCGTTGGCAAGATCACATTTATTCAAAACCACAATGCATTGCTTACCGGCAAGCATATCTTTAAGATCAGGGTTAAAAGTGCTTAGCGGCGCTCTTGCATCCACAACAATAATGGCGACATTTATCAGTTTCAATTTTTCATTAAGCAGCCGCTTTGCCTTTGCCATATGGCCGGGAAACCATTGTATATCCATGATAATCTCCGTATAACAAAAGAAGCCATGCAAGGCTTCTATCGTTATCTCTTTTCTTTTAATTTTGCGGCCTTCCCTGCCCTGTCACGCAGATAGTACAGTTTAGACCGTCTGGTCTTGTTCTTTCTGATTTTCTCGATATTCGCGATTTTCGGCGAATGTATCGGAAATGTGCGCTCAATACCAATCCCGAAAGAAACACGACGAACGGTAATTGTTTCCCTCAACCCGCCGCCTTTCTTGGCGATAACATATCCTTCAAATCCCTGAAGCCTTTCTCTGGTTCCTTCAACGACTTTGACTAAAACCTTGACGGTATCCCCGATACTTACCTCCGGCAGATCAGTGCGCATATTTTCTTTTTCGATTGCTCTGATTATATTATCCATTGCTGATTCCTCCTCCCCACTTAGGCGTTCATAACCGATTATCCGGAAAGCGGACCGCCCTAAATCAACCCGCATATTATAACATAATCATTATATCATGACAAGTAGTGACTTGTTTTTATTTTACAACACCCCACAGACCCTTTTTTGTCTTAATTTACAGCCATTATTATTTTTCCCTTTTTTGCTTGACTATTACGTAAAATCATGCATATAATAATATAAATTAATCTGGAGAGCAATATGAACCAGTTTACCGAAACTGCAAACAAATCGTTTTTCGCGTTTACAAGCCAGGGCTATTATTTTAGCTACTGGTATTTTGCGTTAAAAAAATTTATACGTTTGCTGATCGGATGGGTTGCTTAAAAATTAACTGAAATACATATTTGACAATATAGGGAGCTCATGCCGAGCTCCCTTTTTAGTTTATAAAAACCGGAGGCAAATAAAATGATCATCGTACTAAAACCAAATACACAACCAAAAAAAATCGAAGAGCTCATTCAAACGTTTGAGAGGGACTACAAGCTTGAAGTACAGAGAATGGACGGCGTTAATTACTCTATCCTTGGGCTTATCGGCGATACCTCTTCACTTGACCCTGACCCGATAAAGGAACAAGAAATTGTCAAAAATGTCGTGCGCATACAGGAACCCTATAAGAAAGCGAACCGTGCTTTTCATCCCGACGATACGGTCATCTATGGCAACGGGTTTACTATCGGCGCAAATAAGCTCGCACTGATCGCAGGTCCGTGTTCTGTCGAGAGTGAAGAGCAGATCGTATCCATCGCCAAAAAGGTAAAAGCTGCAGGGGCTGGATTTCTTCGCGGCGGCGCATTTAAACCGCGCACAAATCCATACCGGTTTCAGGGTCTCGGCAAAGAAGGCATCAGATATCTTGAAATAGCCAAACAGGAAACAGGGTTGCCCATCGTGACTGAGATCACCAGCATCGAATTAATCGATCTCTTTGTCGATAAAGTGGACATTATTCAAGTAGGCGCACGGAACATGCAAAACTACGTGCTGCTAAAGGAACTGGGCAAATGCAATAAACCCGTGTTACTAAAACGCGGCCTGTCCGCAACGATTGAGGAATGGCTTATGTCGGCAGAATACATTGTCTCGGGCGGTAACCCAAACGTTGTTCTCTGTGAGCGGGGTATAAGGACATATGAGACATTTACGCGTAATACGCTTGACTTAAGCGCGGTACCCATTATCAAGAGGGTTAGCCACCTTCCTATAATTGTTGACCCAAGCCATGCAACGGGGCTTTGGTGGGCGGTGGAGCCGCTTGCGGTCGCAGCCGTTTGCGTTGGTGCGGACGGAGTTATGATCGAGGTGCATGAACAGCCGGCCGAGGCCCTTTCGGATGGAAAACAATCGTTGCTGCCCGACAAGTTTTCCAATGCCATGCAGAAGCTAAAAGGTGCGGCCGAACTGATGGGAAAGACCATTTAAGACCATGAACAAAATTAAGAACAGTCGTATTTTAATTGCCGGGCTTGGGCTGATTGGTGGCTCGGTTGCAAAGGCGCTTAAAATGGCGGGCTGCCCGGCTTTATACGCGTTTGACGATGATGCAAATACATTAGATAGTGCGATCAGAGACGGCGTTATTCAAAAGGGTTTTATTAAACTTAGCGGCAAAATGCCAACGTTTGATATAATCATCTGCTGTCTGCTGCCCCGCTTTATCGTTTCTTTCTACGAAGATATCAAGCTGCATTTAAAGCCAGGCGGCGTCTTTGCGGAGCTTAGCGGCCTTAAAACAAATATCCTCAATAAACTTAGCTGCGCAGCAAAAAACGCTCATCAGATTCTATCTCTTCATCCAATGGCGGGTAGCGAAAAATCAGGATACGCTTATTCAGATGCTACGCTTTTCAATGGCTCAATGCTGATTTTGACGCCTACCGATTTAACCAAAACTGCCGCTCTCTGCTGGGCGCAGTATATAAAGACGGTTTTGGGATGTTCGGACATGCGTGAATTAAGTGCCGAGCTGCATGATGAAATCATTACAAAAGTCAGCCATATCCCTCATATCGCAGCGCTTGCTATAAGAGCAATGGGTAAAGGCATAGAACATTTTGCGGGCGGAAGCTACCGTGCGGTCACACGTGTCGCCGATATCAATTCTACGCTTTGGGCAGGACTCATGACTGACAACAGAGAATATTTACTCAACAGCATATCGCTGTTTAAGCAAATCATTGATGTCATTGAGGATACAATTAAGAAAGGCGACGAGAAAGAGTTAAAAAAACTACTCGATGAGATATCAGAATAAGGTGAATATTATGGACGTACTGAATGTTAAAACAAATACAAATGAATACAGTGTTTGCATTGCACAGGGCTTAAGTCAAAACCTTCCCAAAAGCCTGAATGAATTGTACCCCGGCAGCCGCTTTGCTATCATCTCGGATACCAATGTGCTTCGGATATATGGTGAAAACATTAAACAGGGATTTGACAGTGCAGGACTTCATTATGGCGTCGTCAGCATTAAACCCGGCGAAAAATCAAAAAGCATCCGCGTTTTTTCTGATATCGTCAGCCGTCTTGCACAGGATCATTACAATCGTGCGGACGTCATCGTTGCACTCGGTGGTGGTATCGTAGGTGACCTTGCCGGGTTTGTCGCAGCGACATACCTTCGGGGTATACGGTATGTGCAGGTGCCCACCACACTATTGGCCCAGATTGACAGCTCCGTGGGCGGAAAAACGGCCGTTAATCTGCACGAAGGGAAAAACCTGGTAGGCGCTTTCTATCAACCCAGTGCCGTGTTTATCGATACGGATTTTTTAAAGACATTGAAAGATAAAGATTTTGCAGACGGAATGGCTGAAATGATCAAATATGCGATGATCAAGGACAAAGAGATGCTTAATGTTTTGGAAAACAGCAGCATAAATGCGCATTCCAATAAGCTTAAAGATCTGATCATTCGGTGCCTTAAAATCAAGCGGGACATCGTTTCAGCAGATGAAAAAGACATGGGCGAGCGTATGCTGCTTAATTTCGGGCATACGATTGGGCATGGAATCGAGCGTGTTAGTGCGACACAGGGCATTCCGATATCACACGGCCATGCGGTTGCATGTGGTATGGCGGCCATTACTGCCGGGAGTGAGCGTGCTGGGCAGACTAAGCCGGGTACTGCGAAACGGATAGCGGATCTGCTCAAAAAGGCCAATCTGCCTTTCTCAATTGACGGTTTTGATAAAAATCAGATATTAAAAGGTATTCTCGTAGACAAAAAGAATGTTGCGGATAAATTGAATATCATACTGTTAAAAGAACCGGGCTGCGCGTTTATCTATTCGATACAAAAAAAAGACATGGACATTTATATATAAAAGGAAAAGTTATGGATGTAAAAATACTGCCATCGAGGTTACAAGGGAACATCACCGTACCACCCTCAAAAAGTGCAGCACATCGGGCCATTATAGCTGCTGCGCTGGCTAAAGGCCATAGCACCATCAAAAATGTAGATCTTTCAAGCGATATACTCGCTACTATAGGTGCGTGCCGCAGCCTTGGGTGCACGATTCATATCGGTAATTCGCATAAATACCGTACGCTTGAGATTAAAGGCGGCCTTCATATTTCCGGCAGTGCGAATATCGACTGCGCCGAGTCAGGGTCTACGCTGCGGTTTTTCATCCCGATTGCCTGTGCGCTGGAAGGAAAAAAGATTTTTACAGGGAAAGGGCGTCTTCCAAAAAGACCGATTGATGCATACTTTGATATATTTGATAAAGAAGGTATTCTATATAAGAAGCCTGCTTTAAGTAGCCTGCCTCTGAGCGTCTCTGGTACGCTGGCCGGCGGCGATTATGTGGTGGAAGGCAGTATCAGTTCCCAGTATATCACTGGTCTTCTTTTAGCACTTCCGACGCTTGACAAAGATACAAGCATCGCGGTTGTCAACGGTTTTGAGTCGAAAGGCTACGTCGATCTGACAATCCGCATTCTGCAGCAGTTTGGCATCGATATCGTTTGCAGCGACAGCCATTATACGATCAAAGGAAACCAAGCGTACAAGCCGCAAAACTATACGATAGAAGGCGATTATTCTCAGGCCGCATTCTTTATCGCGGGCGGTGCGTTAACCGGGGATATCTGTATTGACGGTCTTTCAAGGGTCTCTTTGCAGCCTGACAGCGCCATAATCGACATCATGAAACGAATGGGAGCAAAGGTTGACTGGGATCAGTCAACACTACGGGTTAAAAAATCCTATCTTACCGGCATTGATATAGATGTATCACAGTGTCCAGACCTAGTGCCGCCCCTGGCTGTAGCGGCGGCGTTTGCAGATGGCAAGACACGGATTACAGGCGCTTCCCGCCTTCGAATTAAAGAATCGGATAGGCTCAACGCAATTAGCGTTAACCTCAATGCATTAGGAGTTAAAACTCAAGAGCGACCGGACGGTCTTATCATTCAAGGCGCAGAAATAGCGCAGGGTGACGTTAGCTCATTCGGCGATCACCGTATCGCAATGGCTTTTTCGATTGCAGCGCTACGTACTCAGGGTGGAATACGCATTAAAGGCGCGGAGTGCATCAATAAATCGTATCCGGGGTTCTTAAAGGACCTCGCGTCGTTGGGAGGAAGAATATAATGAATAGCATATGGGGCCAGAATTTTACTGTCAGCCTGTTTGGAGAATCGCACGGGCCAAAGATCGGCGTGGTGATCGGCGGCGTAAAGCCGGGGTTATCGATTGATCTTGAAAAGATTCAGGCTTTTCTAAACAGAAGAAAAGCCGGTGGCGAGGCCTGGTCAACGAAACGCAGCGAACCAGATACATTTTCGATTATCAGCGGTTTATTTAACGGACATACCACTGGAACACCGCTTTGCGCACTCTGTGACAATACGGACACACGATCGGAAGACTACTCACCTCGCTGCAACCGTCCGGGGCACGCGGACTTTACGGGCAGCGTCAGGTATGGCGGTTTTAACGATTACCGGGGAGGCGGCCACTTTTCGGGCAGACTCACAGCGCCGCTTGTTTTTGCCGGCGCCGTCGCTGCCCAGATCCTTGAGAAAAAGGGCATTTATGCTGCAAGCCATATCCTGCGGATTGCGGATATTAAAGACCACCGCTTTGATAATGCCATTATCACAAAAGAGCAAGCGGACGAGATGAAATCTATGCGGTTTCCACTGATAGACGAAACAAAAAAAGTATATATGGAACAAAAGATACTGGCGGCGCTTGAAGCTGGTGATTCGGTTGGAGGCATTGTCGAATGCGCGATCTTCGGTTTGCCAACCGGAGTCGGCAATCCTTTTTTCGGCAGCGTGGAAAGCGTACTGTCATCAATACTCTTTTCTATACCGGCGGTAAAGGGTGTATCGTTTGGTGCAGGCTTTCGTTTTGCACAAATGCGCGGTAGCGAGGCCAATGACGCATATGACACGGACGGCAGCAGTATCGTCACGACAACAAACAACAACGGCGGGATTTTGGGGGGCATTACAAGCGGCATGCCCGTCGTGTTTCAGACTGTCGTCAAGCCCACACCATCCATTTCAATGTCGCAAAAAACAGTTAACCTCGAAACGCTAAAACCCGAAACCATTGCTATAAAGGGCAGGCATGATCCGTGCATTGTACCGCGCGCTGTGGCAGCAATCGAAGCAGCTGCGTGCATCGGCATACTGGATCTTATGATGGAGAGAGGTATATATCATGGGATATGATGAAGAAATAAATGCTTTGCGCGAAAAAATCAATCAAATTGACGCGAAGCTTGTACCACTATTCGCTGATAGGATGGAATTAGCCGTAGAGGTTGCAAAAGTTAAGCAAAAATATGGCCGGAATGTTTTTGACGCAAAAAGAGAAAAAGCCGTTATCGATCATACGATCTCGTTGCTTAAAAAACAAGACTACCGCGAAGAAACAAAAAGCTTTTTCCGTGCGGTGATGGAATTGAGCAAAAAAAGCCAGCAAAGGGTAATGCTGCCGAATAAGACAAACGCTTTAAAAACAGAGATATTTACGGATATACGCGTCGGATATCTTGGGATAAGGGGGTCGTTTTCACATATTGCTGCCGAAGAAACGTTTGGCCAGCAGTCGGTACAAAAAAACTATGACACATTCGAGGCAATATTTGAAGGAATAAAAAATGGGGAAATCGGAAACGCAATTGTACCCGCTGAGAATACCGAGACAGGCAGCATCACAGCAGTTATCGATCTGCTTGCAAAATACGGATACTACATCGTTGCGGAAAAGCTTCTCAAAGTCTCGCATAGCCTTCTTGGTGTGCGTGGCGCGAATATTAGCGGTATTAAAAAGATATATTCTCATCCCGAACCACTCGCGCAATGCCGAACATTTCTAAATACTCATCCGGAGTTTGAAGCGCATCCCAGCCTTAGCACCGCTCAGGCTGCCATTACAGTCGCAGAGCAGGGTGATCCAAGCGTCGGATGCATCGCATCGGTTCTGGCCGCAAAGATTTACGGACTTGATGTACTGCAAGAGGATATCCAGAATAACAACAATAACTACACGCGGTTTGTAGTCATCTCAAAACAGCCCTATAGGGGCGAAGAATGCAGCAAAGCGAGCATCGTGTTCATGGTCGAGCATCGCCCGGGATCTCTATGTGAAATATTGAATATTTTCTCAAATGGTAAAATCAACATATTAAAGCTTGAATCCCGTCCGCTCAAAGAAAGGCCTTTTGAATATATGTTCCATCTCGACTTTGAAGGCAGCATGTACGACCCTAATATCAGTCGGACAATAGAAAGCGTCAAAAACGCATCCGCAGATTTCATTTATCTTGGATGCTATAAACGAGAACATCTAAATGTCTAAAAAGGAGCCTTATGAAAAAAGCAGGACTTATCGGTAAAAAACTTGGGCATAGCCTGTCCCCGAAGATACACCAAAAGTTTTACAGCCTCGCAAATATCGAAGGAAGCTATGAACTGTTTGAAACACCGAAAACCGAAATCGGCACGCTTTTAAACAGGATTAAAAGCGAGGGGTATATCGGCGTCAATGTCACGATCCCATATAAGACAGAAGTAATGCGCTATCTTGACAAGGTGTCCGCTGAAGCGGCCGCCATTGGCGCAGTCAATACAATATGCTTTACAAGCGGAAAGATGCAAGGCTATAACACGGATTACTTCGGCTTAAAAACGTTGCTCGATGCAAATGGCATTGTGGCTTATGGCAAGCGCATTGTGATCCTTGGAACGGGAGGAGCAGCACGGTGTGCATTTCGCCTGATGCAGGATGAAGGAGCCGCAGAAGTGCGAACGGTCAGCCGCAGCCCAGAGAAAGCGGATCAGGAAATGGAAGCGGTCGGCTATGATGCGCTTCGCTCATATGAAACCATCGATATACTAATCAACACAACGCCGGTCGGGATGAGTCCAAATTATAACGGATGCCCCGTAAACGCCGATATTGTACATAAAAGCGGCAGTATTGTTGATATCATCTATAACCCGCCTCAAACACAGCTTTTAAAGCAGGCCAAAGCATATGGGAAGATTTGCGCAAACGGACTTATGATGCTGAGCGCTCAAGGAATAAAGGCACAAGAAATATGGAATGGAGAGGCATATAGCGCAGAGATGTACCAAGATGTTTACAACTATCTGCTCAGGTTAATCAGCCCAAAAAAAACGAACGTGGTGCTTATAGGCATGCCCGGAAGCGGAAAGACGTCAATCGGCCAACGTCTCGCTAAAAAGCTGGGCAAAGAATTCGTCGATACAGACGCAATGATTGAAGCAAAATTTGGCCCGATCCCTGATATATTCAGCAAACAGGGAGAAGCAGTATTTCGTGAGTATGAACGAGAAGCGGCTGAATTAGCGGCATCGCTATCGGACACGGTTATATCCACAGGCGGCGGCATTATCCTCAACCCGCATAACATGCAAAGGCTCGGGCAAACGGGAGTCATTGTCTTTCTTGACCGTCCGCTAGAAAAGCTAATAAAAGACACCGATATTTCTTACCGGCCGCTTCTGGCAGGCGGTAAGGATGCATTGACCTCGCTATACAATTCTCGCCACGCACTTTATAAAAAATATGCAGATATCATACCTGATAACACGCGGGATATTGATGATAGCGTCACTGATATCATAAGTAAATTGGAGGAGCGATAATGAAAATACTAGTCATCAATGGGCCTAATATCAATATGCTGGGTGCAAGGGAACCGGACATCTATGGCAGACAGGATTATGCAGCGCTAGCTAAAGGGCTTTTAGACTTTGGCTCAGCACACAAGGTCACAATTAATGTGTACCAGTCCAATATAGAAGGTGAAATCGTTTCAAAAATTCAGTCCGCTGCTGGTGCTTATGACGGCATTGTCATCAATCCGGGAGCATACACGCATTACAGCATAGCTATACTAGATGCGCTCAAAGCCATAACCGTTCCGGCAATTGAGGTGCATTTAAGCCATATCGCAAGCAGGGAGGAATTCCGGCAGAAATCGATAACCGTGGCGGGCTGTATCGGCCAGATCTCGGGGCTTGGATTCGATTCTTATTATCTTGCCGTACTCGGATTGATAAACCGGATGTCAAATTAACATAAATAGTAGCCCTGTCCGCATTCACAAATATTTTTTATTGATATCAATCTTTCCCGAAACAACGACGATATTGATATTTTCACCACCGCCGTTGCATGTTCCCGATACGTTCCGACCAATAAACAAAGATAACAGGTTGCCGCTGATCGAAACATCAAAACCGGTATAGATGCTGCCCGATGTTGTTTTGGCCGATAAATCAAACGCTGCATCTTTGTTCAAATTCAAAATGATGTTTCCGCTGGTCGCGCTTATATCTATCGGCGCTAAATCCTTTTGGGCCAGGTCAACGATTGCACTGCCTGATGTCATATCGATGTCAATCGATCCAGTCACATCTTTTATATTTATACTGCCAGATGTATTACGGACTTTCAGATTTGCGTACGAATCTTCAACGCGTATATCACCTGATTTGCATACGGCATCAATAGAACCAAACTCTGCATTGCTGATCTGCGTCTGCCCGGAAATCTTTTCGACCTTTATCGATTCGCCCGCACAGCCAAGAATCTCGGTGTTTCCGCTTATACTGGAGATAATCACTTCACCAAGCTGCTGGGCTTCCATTTTGATATTCCCCGACGTGTGAAATATTTTCATATCGAGTCCGGATGTCCTTGGCAGCCCAACCGTCAACTTAAAGTCTGTAGAAAAATTTGGGAATGTTGCATTTAGATCAAGTTTTATATGCAAAGCCCCATTCTGTTGGTATATGTCAAGGTGTTTTTCCTTTTTTTCAAATGACAGAACATCTCCGCCCAGTGTAGCCTTAGCTTCGTCCGACTGCTTAATCATAATATCTGCTGCATCGCAGTAAATAAATACTGAGGATATCCCATCAAGCGACAGCTGCTCTTGCTCATTTACGTTTTCACTTTTCCCCCAAAAACGTTGGCAGAGGTTGAGAAATCTTTGCCGGTACCAAAGAATATGCCTATCACAATGCCCGCACCTATAATGCTTGCCAAAGCGAGCATCGAGAATATTATGACGATTTTTGTTGTCTTGCTCATTTTTAGACCTCCCTTTTAATACCTTTCGACATTCTATTCAAAAAGTACATATTCCCTTTTCTAAACTGTTTGGCAGTCTGCATCATTCTAATAAATCCGAACACGCTTATATACAAAATGCCAAGATAAGAGAGATGGATATACCCGACAACCACGACAAACAGCCCATATAAAAAGTTAATTATATTAAGCCCTGCTATAGATACAAACGCTTTTATCATCGTTTGAAGCGATTTTTCTTTGTTGGCAGTTCACATTAATCATCGCTGGCGTAGCCATGTCTTCTGTCTCCGGCATCGGCAAGCACAATATATATTCTTATAATTTTGTGCCGCAATAGGGGCAGAAAGGATAGCTCCTATCGAATGATTTGCCACAGCACGGACAAGTCGCAAAATAATCATGATAAAATCCGCCAAATCCGCTTGAAACTTTTTTTAAGCGGGAAAAATTAATGACGGGATCGTCAATTAATTGCCTGCCATATTCTATCTCTGCTTTATAAACGGCACCACAGCACCGCAGCCGGATAAAATACCGCCGATTCCATTTAACTATGGGAACGAAAAATATATGAAAAAAAGTATAGTGTTCAAACAATATAGCGTTTGTCAGCCGGCCGCAATCCGGACAAGTAACGCTACTGAAATTCCTTATTTCCTTATCTTTTTCTTCTATACCGAAAATACCGATAAAAAACACGTTTAACTGACCTCTCTTTGACAGCCCCAGCATCTGGATTAAAATATCATTTATATTATATTTCGACTGGTCAGTTTTTTAAAGCTATAATCACGATTTGTTTGCATATTACCAAAACAATCACAAACGACCTAATTAATTTCCCGACAAATAATC
>JBMNOU010000024.1:0-27309 GCA_050943215.1 Christensenellales bacterium
GGGCTTTTTTCTTTTGCCCTCATAAGTCTGAAATAATTAAAGTGTCAACAAAAAGTGTCAACAAATCTTTAAAACAGGGCATATTTTTGATTTTAGCTGCCCGGCGGAGATACCAACCCGGAGGGGGATATACGAAAGCCGATATATGCCCTATGACCTTATCGAGTAGCCGCCTTTATAAGCATTGGATATGTAAATAAATGTTATATGATTAAAAATGGCTTTAAGTAATAAATACAGATATACAATTAACTATACGGATTAGATACAAAAAATACAAAAAACTCAAACAACGCCGGAAAGCCTGTTGCAAAGCGGTTTTCTGGGCGGCGTGATAATCGCAGACAAGATACAAAAAATACAAAGAACGCGTTCAGAGCGCCCCGATTCGTTCTCGCAAATGCATAAACGCCCCGGCGCTGTGAAATGGCATCCTCGCGACGGCAATAAAAAACCCTTCTACTGGCCGGAAAATTCCGAAAGCCGTAAAAGGGTTTTCCTCTGACAGGGTTTGCTTTGATGGTTCGCCGGGGTTTATGCTGCGGGGGTATCTGCGGGCTGTTCTGCTTTCCGCTCGGCGTTCAGATCGTCCATGAGCGCCCGGAGGTTTTCAAGCGTTTTGTTAATATAATCGTGGACAATATCAAGCTCCGTAACCAGCACGTTATCAAGCGCCCAGCCGGTTATACCTTTGACCGCTGTTTTCCCCCCGTGTTCTTTGGCAAACATTGTTTTTTCGTCGATGTCATTAAATACGCCCTCTAAAACGATTTTTGCCTTTTCAAGTGATAACTCCATAGCGTCAAGGTTGTCACTCATTGTAAGATTGTTCATGTTCATACCCCTTTCAAATTTACGGTTTGACAGGGAGATGCTATCTGAATATAATCGTCGTCAGATAGGGTTTCCCCTGTCGGTTCGGGCGTCCGTTCTTCTCTTGGTCGGGTTGACGGGCGCTCTTTCATTTTTGGTTCTTCACTTGAATGGCAACGGTCTTTGGTTGTTGCTCTACCTTCGTGACATTGACAGTCACGGTCTTTGGTTGTTGCTCTAATTTCTTCACTTGTGCGATAATGGGTTTTGTTTTCATAGCTACGCCCCCCTTCATTTCTTTGCATGTTTCTGCATTTCGGCTTCGCCTTCGTTTAGATAATCCTCTATTTCCTCTAACGAAAAGTTGAATCGCGCCCCGGCAACAATAAGGTTGGTTTGTGCATCAATAATCATGTAGCCTTGCAGGTCATCAATGTTTGGTTTTTTTGCTCTTGACTTCTTGATTATAAGCCCCTGTCTTTTTGCCTGTCGCCGTGCCCTGTTTTCTCTAACATCTCCCATTTTCTCACCTCCTTTCAGACTAACCTGTTGCTTATTCTGCTGTTTATGCTATTGATTATGCTTTAACGTATGCTACAAGTCAAGGGATTTTATAAACGATAAGAAAAAACGCCCATCCGTTTCGGTTTGAATCGGATGAGGCGCTCGGTTTAATATTTATTTATCCTGCCCGTGACTGTCCCTTATATTTAATACTACATCGCCCGTACAATAGGCATACCAAACATATTCCGAGTTCATCCACATACTGTACCGTTCACCGCTTGCCCAATCTTCAACTCGCTTGAAACTGTCAACATTGGATAAGTCGTAACCCGTGCCGGATAGTTTGCGTTCAAGGCTTTCCGCAAACTCCACTGATTTCCCGTATTCGTCAGCAAATTCTTCCGCTTCGGTCAACGCCGGTTCGTCTGGTCCGTTTGCATCGCTTGCTTCGCATGAAAAAATCAAAAGTGGTATCAGTGCCGCGATAAGCACGATGATTATTATAACCATTATCGCTTTCATCTCGGTTCCCTCCTTTAGCGTCAGTCTATACCGTTTTTTGGTAGATTGCAAACGAAAATAAAGAGCGGAACCTACAAAATAAAGAGCGGAACATATCTCTCCGCTCCGCCATTATCTCAATGCGCTTTAACTATCCCGCCTATGCGCAGATAGGATTCCCCGCGCTGATCGGTCTTTGTAACATCCGATAGCTTTTCGTTAATCCGTTCAAGCTGCTCGGATATTTCCAGTAGCACCCCGGTCATGTTTTGCAGGGCTTCAAGAATCGCCTCATTCGTGGTCTGTGTGTTCGCGGTGGCAGGTTCGTTCATTATTCGCCCTCCGCTTCAAGCAAGCTCGCAAAATCGGAAAGTAAAAGCATTTCCCGCGTTTCCGGGGATTCCTGCGCCTTGTCGTTGACTTTATCTTTCAACTTATCGGCGGGAACACCTTCAAACATACGCTTGACAACCTCACGCTCGCCCGGCGTGAGTATTTTCGTTACTTCGGGCGTATTGATATATCCGGCGTCAAGCTGTGCGGCCACGTTATCCCATATGGACGCACCGCCCTTGATTTGAGCGTCAAGCTGTACCATAAGCGCAACGTCACGTCGCTGCTCGGCCTGATTATAAAGCTCTATCATACCCTCCCGGTCAAACATCGTCGCTTCTGTCCGCAAGTCCAGCGCGCCGTCAATGGCTCTGAGTGCCAGTTCATAGGCGGCGTCTATGCGCTGCTTTACCTGTTCGGGCGTCGTTACCTCAAACGAATAACCCTTTTCGGCGGCTATATCGCGCAGGGCTGCAAGCGCGGGATAGTTCTCCTTTATTCCCTCTGCGGCGTGATAACCTCGTTACGTGATACGCTTTTTCGGAAAGACAAGGCTTGCAGAAGCATCATTGTATCGGCTGTCGGCGCTTTCGTCGCGGGCGGCGTCTGCGAGCCTGATTTTCTCGGCGCGGAGAGCCTCAACGTCTGCTTTCATGCGTGATCGGAGTGCGTACAACTCGGAATCACGCTCTGCTTTACGCTCGGTTAGGCGCTGCGTGAGGAAGTCGCCCTTAAACCGTTGTTCGGCTTTAGCCTTGTCCTCGGCGTATTGCCTGTCAAGGGCTTGTTTCTGTTTGAGGAATGTTTGAAGGTCTTTTTTCATCTCATGGAATGTCATGATATTGGTTCTCCTTTATTCAATTTCATAATCCGCGTCTGCTGCGGGTAATGCTTCGATGAGCCTTTTTACCTGTGCGGCGTCTGTGCTCTCGCCTAACGGATTCGGCGGGCTTACAACCAACTCAACCGATTCGCGCATGTTGTATAACGCTTTTTGCAGGAATATACTTACAATCGAATTTGCGTTGTTTTGTAGGCTTGCTTGCGCTAAAACGTCGCTGCACAGGTCGCGGAAACTTTCCAACAGGTCAGCGGTGGCCGGTGTTGTCCGGCGGTCGATCTCGTTGTAAAGCGCATGTCTGGAATAGCCCAGGCTTCGGGCAAGGCCGCTCATGCTCGGAAAAACGCCGGTTGTTTCACATGCTTTCAGATATAAGAACGTCTGTTCTTGTACCGTGTTGAAATCGGTAAATGAAATCCGGCCTCTGCGTTCCGATTCTTCAAGCTGGGCGGCGGCTCTGTCGATAAGTGCGGAAACCGCCTCGGCTTTATATGTGTCGCTTTCCCGCTTGTACAACTTCGACGTTTGCCTTTTCGCGGTCAACTCCTGCGTCATTTCTTCCGGCGTCTGCGCTGGATATTTGGCATTGTTCAATTTTTTTCACCTCCGTTCCGTCAACTTGATATGTTCCGCATAAATCCCGCATGAGCTGGTTTATGTCGGTTTTACCGTTTTGGGTCGCTCTCATGGCTGCGGCTGCGATAATCGCCGTTATTGAATCGTTCATCGGTTCCACGCTCCTTCCACACAGTAATGCAGCTTTTCAGCAATCGCCCGCGAAGTGCGCGACAATGTTTTGAATAACGCGGTTTCAATCGCCTTGTCGCCCTGTGAAAGCTCGCGTATGACCATATGAATGGGTCTGCCGTCCGTCATTATTAACCGTATACGTTCACGGTTTGGCGGCGTCAGGGCGTCCAGCGCAAACCGTACAGCGTCATGCTTTCGGCGCTCAGTTACGCTGGTGAAGTCTTGTTTGTCCGGGTTTGAAAAGTAAAACCGCATATGACTGTTTACAAGCGGCGTCCACGGCGGTTTCCCTCGTGATACATAGGAGCGGTCATACATTGCGCTCACCTCCAAAGTAGAGCGGATTCAACTCGTACCGACTGTCTGGCCGTCTGCCGGTGGTTGCCGTTCGGTCGGCGGGTATCTCGCGGAGGTAACCCAAAGATACGAGATTTTTCAGCACGGGCATGAGCGATTCAACCTTTTCAAACCGTCCACGGCATAGAGCATGAATTTCAGAACGTGACAGAATAAACGCCGGGGCTTTTATCAGACGCTTGACGGCATATTGTGCGGCGGCGGTTTTTTCATCAATGCCGGTATAGGCAAAAGTCTTTAGCGCATGGGAGAGAAAGTAATAACCCAGCTTGACGGCGTTTCGCATGGTATCGCCGGAGATAGGATTAACCTGCGCCGATTGATAGTCTGACACGATATGGAGCAATCCCGCGATACGCAAGACAGCGCCGGGCAACTTCGCGGAAAAGTCTGAAACATGAGCGAGTTTGCTGGTCATTTCGCCCTCGATAATGTCAAAGAAATGTTTGTGCGCCTTGTGTGCCTCGTCGGACAATTTTATGACTTTTGGCATGTCTGGTAACGGAATATCAAGCAAGGCAAATATCAAATCACGGTATGCCCGGCTAACCTCTGGCGGTATGGGAGCAGTATCATAGCGGCGTTGTCCAAGAGCCGATTCTGGGAACGAATACAAAAACCTTGCCAGTAATCCGCGCCCCCGGAACGCTTCATTTTTCATTAATCCCTCGATAACGTGAGGCTGTGAACAGCACAGAATGGTTAATTTCGGACTATTCATTATTTCTTCGCGCCCGCGCCGATTCACGCGCATGGGGTCAACCGAATGGGCTTTCAGAAATATATCAAAATTCGCTTTTTCGGAGTATCGCCCAATATTGTCAAAAAAGCCGCTTTCCGCTGAAAATATCGCGCCGCGCTCGCTGTTCTCATACATCGCCGTTGCCAATGATTCCGGCGTTATATCGTCAAAGAAAATTCGTGTCGGCTTGACCGCTTTCAATAAATCCTGCTCGGCTCTTATTTCCGCTATTTTATGGGACTTTTCGGAGCGCGGCGACTTGCTTTTTTTAACGGATATAATTTCAGATTCATACAATTCGTTTTCGTCGCAATAACGCCTTATCTCCGGCGCTCGTCGCTCATTGTCTAAACGCTCCCAGTCATAACAATGAGCCGCCATGCAACGATGCACAGAGCTTTTCCGTTCTCCCGGAAACGCGACATAGTTTTCATAAACATTGACCGGCTCACAATATCCGGGCTTGCCTTCGACTTCATATTTCCCCTGCACACACGCGGCGACAGCGCCTAAAAACGCCGTTCCTGCCGCGTCTGGCGGTGTCTGCGTAAACTCTGAAACGGCAAGCGTCATATCATGCCCGACTTGCCCTAAAGCCTCTGCCGGGAACGCTTTAGCGGCTGGCGCTCCTATCGGCTGCGGTTCTGTCCATACAAAATTATCTCGCATACGCGATTCTCCCTTATGTACTAATTCTGGTTTTCGGTTGCTAAACGGTTCAAGACTTCCAAACAAAGACTATACGGCAATAGCGCCCTGTTGCCAGTGTAAACAACGGGAAGTTTTTTCGACTTGACTAACTGACGCAGGGCATATTCGGGCAAGACACCCGTTTTGGCAAGCTGGCGAATCGTCATAAACTTTTCGGTCATAATGTCGCCTCCGTTTCCTGCCCTTTGATAATGGCGCAAATCTTTGCCTTTTCGTCTGGCGGGAGTTCAATTCTCAACCTGCGGATTATGGTTTGTTCGGACACGCCAAGCGCAACGGCAAGCCGCCAGAATGGTATGCTTTTTTCTTTCAGCAAAGACCGTATATCCTCATTCGCGTGAATCTTATAATGGCATTTCATATATTCGCCTCCGTTCACAAGCATTGTTACTGTTTATGTTGACAGTGTTAGTATATCATGCTATAATGTGAATGACAAGCGAAACTAACCGCCAAACCATAATCAATAGCATATCTTGAAATGGAGGAAGTGCAATGTCTGAAAAACAAGCAAAACCGAATAGAGCAAGCAAGTTTTATGATGAATTTCCATGTTGTAGGATTCGGGAACGTATTGCTTATAAAGAATGGACGCTAACGGAGGCCGCCGAAAGAATGAGAAACGCCGGTATCGAAAACGTAACGCCGGAGGCTGTCAGACAATGGACAGGCGGGTATTCGCGCCCGGATATGAATAAGCTGAAAGATATTGCTGCTGTTTTGGATTGTTCAATCAATTATTTATTTGGCGTTGATGATTTGCCCGATATGACCGATAGCAAAATTCAAGAAATAACAGGACTTGATGAAACTGCGATTCTGATACTACGGGATTTGAACGGTAAAGCGCCCTATGAACATGAGCCGGTTTATCGCATAATCAACGGAATTATCATAAACAAGGCCTTTCATACTCACATTCTCAGACATGGAGCTAACGCAATTTCTATTCAGGAAGGTGCGGCATCGGAAGAACAGATACCCGAAGATGTACGAAAAAGGGCCGGAGAAGCAGTAGGATTGCTACAAAGTTTTAATGGCCTCGGCTATACCGAATATATACCAACAAGCTGGAAGGTAGCCCGTGATACTCAAATACAATATGCGGCAGATGCTTTCAAGGCAATACTGCAACACATAGTAGAAAAGGAGGATATTTAAAATGGCATCCGTTAAGCCGAATTACAACAAAGACGGTGAAATCATTTCCTACCGCTGGCGGGCTTGCCTCGGCAGGGATGATCTCGGCAATCAAAAGTTTGCCACAAAGACGGTTCCCGCTCCCAAGAATATGACGCCCGGCAAGGCGCTCAAAGAAATGAAGCGGCAAGCTGATTCATGGGAGAAGGGCATGAAGGACGGCGTTGTCCCTGTGGACATTCAATCCTTCCGCTACTTCGTTCAAGAAACATGGTGGAAATCGCACGTTCTGAACGGTGAACACAAGCCCACAACGATTGACTTCTATTCCAACATGACGGTTCGTTTACTGGATGCTTTCGGCAGCAAAGACCTGACCGGGATAAAGGCATCCGATATTCAGCAATTCTTAAACGGCCTACGCGCTCAAAACCTCTCAAACGCAACGATACGCCACTATTACAATTTGTTAGGCATACTATTTGGATATGCTGAAAAGTTTGACCATATCGAAAGAAACCCCATGCTTAAAATTAACGCTCCCAAAAAAGACGCGCATACGGTTGATTTTTTAACCCCTGAGCAAGCCCAGGCATTTATAAAGGCGCTTGAAACCGCTCCGCTCCGTTGGAAAACCATGATGAACGTGCTTATAAGCAGCGGCCTCCGGCGCGGTGAGGTTGTCGGCTTGAAATGGGATGATGTAAACCTAAAGGAAATGACTATATCCGTAAACCGCTCCGTTACCTCGTCAAAAAGTACAAGAATATCTATCGGTACTCCCAAAAGCACAAATTCAATCCGCACACTACCGATAACGCCCCGCCTCGCCTCGCTTCTGCGGGAATGGCAATCCGCACAATTAGCGGATTGGCAGGGATTGACCGCCGATAAGAAAGTAACGCGGATGCTCATGCCGTCTGCGTATGTGTTCGGTTCGGAGGTTGATCCCAGTAAACCCATGTATCCCACTTCGCCAACGCGGTGGTTATCCAAATTCGTGAAAGCCCATAACCTCCCCAACATAAGCCCACATGACTTGAGGCATACAGCCGGTAGTCTTATGCTTGCATCCGGCGCGTCAATTAAAGATACGCAGGATTATTTAGGGCATGAGGACGCTAAAACAACACTGCGGTTCTATGCAGGAACAACGCCCGAAAGCCTCCGTAAAGCCGCTGACAGCCTCGCGGCGTTATTGGAGGGCTGAATCATGTGGGTAATTATAGGTTTTATTCTTCTCGTTTTCTTTGTTCTCGCTAACCTCGCCAAGCGCAGCAAATAGCATATCGCCCCGCTCCACTCTCCCCGGACAACTCGCCGGGGTTTTATTTACCTCTCACACGCCGGACAACCTGACACGCCCTGCAAAGCCTTACAAGCCACGTAGCGGCGTTTTATCCCCGCGCTGATAAAGTTTATCTATCTGCATAGATAACGCTTAATCGGGCTTATAAGGTACAAGGCACGCTATATGTGGTATGCCTATTATACGCTGACCACTATATATATTATTAACCCGATACGATCACGCCGAGTTTTTTGTATTCTTTGTATGTACTCTATATCTTGTGCTGTCGCTTCAAAACCGCATTAAATAGGCACTTTCAGAGTATTTTGCATTGTTTGTATTGTTTGTATCAGTTTCATATATATAATTATTCATTGAGGCGGCGAGTGGTAAGACTATCGACTACGTTCACACATAAAAAAGATTATATCAATGTTCAACTTTTCCGTAAGTGTCAACAGAAAGTGTCAACAAAAATGCTCTACATGATTAAACGCTGTCAAACGATAATCAGAGAAAAGCCAGTAAATAAGCCACTTTGTTCAACGATGATATGCAATAAAAAATGGTATAAAACGTAGTTGTTATAAATGGGGTTCAAGAGGCCGGAGGTTCGAATCCTCTCACCCAGACCAAAGTATGGTAATCCGAACTTTTTTCTGATTAGCGAAGGGTTCGGATTTATTGTTTTTTAGGGCACCTCTTAGAAAACAAGCACTGGATTTAGTCCCCCAAAATCCGCTTGAAAGGGAGTATGATACTAAAGCTCTAAAAGTATTTCCGTTTCTGTTACTTACTAAACAGATGCAGCTATGTCATAATCTTTTTCATTAAAGATAACGACATGGTTTATGCTATAATATTAATGCAAAGAGAATTGTTTATGGATTTTAAATCCCTCCATTATGTGCTTGCTGTAGCAAGGACGAAGAGTATTTCAAAAGCGGCTCAGGAATTGGGGATTTCCCAACCATCGCTGACACATGTGGTTGAATTTGGACAGCCTTAAATATGAGACATTTATTGCAATGCCAAAGGAGCTTCCGTTGGGCAGACGGTTGTGGAGTTTTTGGACGAATATGGATTTAATCCAGAACTGACAGTAGAAACTTGAAAAGATTGATTTCGCAATCAATCTTGCAGCTATTGACGTAGGGATATGCTTCGCTTCGAATTATCGGATAAGTTTTACGAGCTTCATAGCAAGCACGCCAAGCTGTTATTCGGTGAGTCAGCCGCTGAATTTGTCATTAAGCTTTGCTTATGCTATAAACAGACCGCCTGACGACAGAATAAGGCTTTTTATGGGTGGTGCATAGTTTAATTAGCATTTGAAGTATATATGGATTTTCGAGGATTAAAATATATATTAACTGTAGCAGAAACCAGAACGTTTCGATGGCCGCGCAAAAGCTTCTGATTTCCCAGCCTACAATCAGTCTTGCCATTAACGGTGTAGAAAACCAGCTGGGAATATCCTGTCTTTTTTACGACAGACGATACCCTCAAAAGCTAGACCGTGGGTATCGCCTGCGACGACAGAAAGGTGAATCTGCTGGTGCCCCGGTTTATACGCATATTCGAGGACGTGCTGAAGTCCATCGGAATATAGGCTGATTATAGCTATTATCAATACCGAATACGGGCTAGCTTCCCATATTCACTGACGACCTTGATAAGATATACACGTATATGAAAAAGAGCGAATCCGGCATGGTGCATATCAACCACGGACGGTAACGGACGACTTTATGCCTTTCGGAGGAATCAAGGGCTCCGCCCTAGGCGATTTCTCGAAGGGCGTGACCAATCGAACCTTCTTTACTCAGCTGAAAGTGGTATACACCAAATTCACAAAATTGCTGTCTCCATTTAAAACCATATATGAAGAGGCTGCCTTGTCAGCCGCTTTGTCACTTATAAACCGTATTAAATTTATAATAGAAATCTAGAAGAGCCTTTACTTGACATTTGGCGCAAAGTATTGTTTAATATATCAAGCGGGTTTTTGATAATAAAAGAAGCCTGCTATACCTTTTACCGAAAAAATAGAGCATTAGATTATATTTTTTTACATAGCGTATTATAATTTTTTATAATTCGGCGAAACAACATAAAAAAGGAGTCTGACGTGAAAACTGGGGCGGTTATCGTAGCTGCGGGGATGCTCTCCAGAATGGGGGACTTTAAGCCCATGCTTCAAATCGGTGCGATCTCCATGGTCAAAAGAATCATTGCCAATTTTCAGCGTGCCGCCATTTTCCCAATTGTTGTCGTGACGGGTTTTCGAGGCGCGGAGTTGGAAAAGCATATTGCCAAAACGGGCGTCATCTGCGTGCGTAACGAGGATTTTGCCAGCTCGGAGATGTTTGACTCCGCAAAGCTCGGTTTTTCATATATCGTGGATAAATGTGACAGAACTTTCTTTTCCCCCGTGGATATTCCGTTGTTTACACTGAATACGGTTATGCGACTCATGGAATCGCGTGCGTCCGTCGTAAAACCGGTATGCTCGGGCGCAAGCGGCCACCCGATACTGCTCTCCTGCGACATTCTGCCTGCTCTGATCGCGGTAGAATCCGATAAGGGGCTAAAGAAAGCGATACAGGACTGCTGTAGACGAATCGAAACGGTTGATGTAAGTGACGAGGGCGTGCTGCAGGACGCGGACACCCCGGACGACTATAAAAAGCTGGTGGATCAGCACAACCGTCAGTTGCTCCGCCCATCCATCGAAATATCGCTGATGCGTGAAAACAAGCTGTTCGACGCAGGCGGAGCGCATCTGCTCCATATGATCGAATATACGGGCACAGTGAAGGGTGCTTGTGAAAAGATGCAGATTTCCTACAGCAAGGCGTGGGGCATGCTTTCGGAGCTGGAGGAGAATCTGGGGTTCTCTCTGATTGAGCGGCAGCCGGGCGGAGAATACGGCGGCAGCAGCCAGCTTACGTCCGCCGGGCGAGAATTGTTAAACCGCTACGAAACATTTATGGAAAAGGTCAGGCGTTTTGCGGACGATTGCTTTAAGGAATGCTTCGGCGAAGACGCGTAACACCCGCCTTGCCCGGCAGAGCAGGGATGCGGCTGCGAAGCTGGAATGAATACAAATTGACGGGGGATATGACATGAAGCTGATGAAAACGGAGGATGCCGTCGGGCAGGTGCTTTACCACGACATAACTCAAATAATTAAGGGCGTTACAAAGGATGCCGTTTTCCGCAAGGGGCACGTAATTAAAGAGGAAGATATCCCCGTGCTGCTCAGCGTTGGCAAGGACCATGTTTTCATCTGGGAGAACGACGAAAACATGCTGCATGAAAACGATGCTGCGGAGATACTGCGCGATATCTGCATGGGTGAGAATATCAGCGCCTCCAAGCCTAAGGAGGGCAAGATTGAGCTGATCGCGGATATCGATGGCATGCTGACGATCGATGTGGCGCGTCTGAACACGGTCAACGCGCTGGGCGAGATGATGATCGCAACGCGCCATGGCGGGTATGCCGTAAAAAAAGGGGACAAGCTAGCGGGCACACGCGTGATACCGCTGACGATTCATAAAGACAAGATGGCAAAGGCCAAGGAGGCTGCCGAAGATAAGCCGCTGCTCAACGTAAAGCCGTTCACAAAGAAAAAGGTGGGCGTTATCACGACGGGCAACGAGGTGTTTCTTGGCCGGATCAAGGACACGTTTACGCCTGTTATCGCGGACAAATTTGCTGAGTTCGGTTCACAGATCGATTGGCACATGGTACTTGGCGACAGCAGCGAGAAGATCACCGCCGCAATACGGGAGATGCTGGACGCGGGCATGGATATCGTCGTCTGCACAGGCGGCATGAGCGTGGATCCCGACGACAGGACGCCTCTGGCGATCCGCAGCAGCGGCGTGCAGATCGTCACCTACGGTGCGCCCGTACTCCCCGGCACCATGTTCATACTTGCCTATACCGAAGACGGCAGGGCGATGATGGGGCTTCCAGGCTGCGTCATGTATGCGCACCGCACGATATTTGACCTTGTCCTGCCCAGCATCATGTCAAACGTGCGCGTTACGGCGGAGCAACTCGTGCAATACGGGGAGGGCGGCCTGTGCCTGAACTGCGGCGAGTGCCATTTCCCAAACTGCGCGTTTGGAAAGTAAGAAGGGACGTAATGGCATTGAATAAAATCGAACCGACGGGCACACATGAACAGGTGGAGCCCCGCCACGGAGATCACGCATTTACGCACATCGACAGGGACGGCAACGCCTTCATGGTGGATGTGGGCGGCAAACAGTCGACGGCGCGCCGTGCGGTAGCTGTCGGCCGCATCCGCATGAGCGAGGCCTGCTTTGACGCGGTGAAAACCGGTGCCATGAAGAAAGGCGACGTTTTAGGCGTTGCGCAGGTGGCGGGTATCATGGGTGTTAAGAAGACGAGCGAACTGATACCATTGTGCCACCCGCTCAGCCTAGACAACTGCTATGTGGAATTGACACTGCTGCCCGAAATGCACGAAATTGAAGCGCGCTGCACGGCAAGCTGCGAGGGAAGAACGGGTGTGGAGATGGAAGCGCTAACGGGCGTTTCCGTTGCATTGCTGACGGTATACGATATATGCAAGGCGATTGATAAGCGCATGGAGATCGGCGGGATACACCTTGAGGAAAAGACAGGCGGAAAAAGCGGCGAATTCAGGTTTGACGGAGGCGGGCAATGAAGGACCAATTCGGCCGTGAAATTAACTATCTGCGCGTCTCCATCACCGACCGATGCAACCTGCGTTGCAAATACTGCATGCCTTCGTATGTGCCCGGCGTACCGCATGAGGACATCCTGCGCTATGAAGAGCTGATGCGTATCTGCCGAGCCGCGGTATCGCTTGGCATCGACCGTTTCAAGATAACAGGCGGAGAACCCTTCGTACGCAAAGGGACAGCCGATTTTATCGCACAGCTGAAAGCTGAGCCAGGCGTAAAAAATGTAACGGTGACGACGAACGGCACGGGGCTGCATGACGCCCTGCCCAGGCTCATTCAGGTGGGCGTTGACGGCGTCAATGTCAGTCTTGATGCGGTGGACGCCGACAAATACAGTGCCATCACCGGCGCGCACTACTTCTCGGCTGATATCAATGATAATAAATTTCCGGTACAGATCGTCGAGACGATCGAGGAACCGTTTGAGTGGACGGTCAAGTTTAAATATCGCAGTCAGGATGAGGACAGTGAACCGATATGGTGGCGCATCGCCAAAGCGCAGCGTCTGACTGAAATACCTAAGATGCTCGGTATTGCGCCAAGGGATATATTGCTGTTATTACAATAATTTAAGAGAATAAAGTTATTTTTGATTTGTAGAAACCCCGTCATTAGTGACCGGTAATCCTCGGTCTTAAGCGTATCATGCGCAGGTTGCCGACTCAAGTATACCCTGCGGCGAAGGCGTTCATGCCTCAGACTTCAAGAAACAATAACCGGCTTAGCCGGAGAAAGGGCATAACTTGCATTATGAAATTCTTGTGTTGACAATGGGGTGCAGTATAGAATTGCCGTACGAACCGTCTCCAAGCTCATTATCAGTTAATTGCTCAAATAAAACTGAACTTATCTTGGAACGGGTATGATACCATCTTCGGAAAAAGTCTATTTTTGCATTGCTGTTGCGATTATCGTAATCTTCAAAACAGCGCATTCTAATAGCCTGAATATAGGGCAGAGGAAGGATCGCCCATGAACAATAAGCTAAAGGAAATGTTAGTCGAGTTGGTTGAGAAGGAGAAGAAATGGACGGCGTGATATATGCAAGATATTCATCTGATAACCAGCGAGAAGGTCAGGAGTGCCAGGAATCTACCGATATACAGGGAATAACCATTTTTGGAACGTATATTGATCGGGCCTACTCCGCCAAAACCGATAACCGCCCTGAGTTTCAAAGGATGATAAAGGATAGCGCTCAAGCATCTGTTTAATGTGGTTATTGTGTGGAAATTTGATAGGTTTGCACGTAACCGCTATGATTCAGCGCATTACAAAAATGCGCTTTGAAAAAACGGCGTTCAACTTTTATTTGCAAAAGAACAAATATCCGATGGCCCCGGAGGTATTATTCTCGAGTCCATGTTAGAAGGTTTTGCAGAATATTATTCCACTTCCAACCCACGAACAGATACTATTTTGGCTACATAATTTTAGAGGAATTGATGTTTCGAATAAAGAACAGAGATTAATAGATTGTTTTGTAAACTCGGTCTATCTGTATGACGACAAGATGGTGCTGACATTTAGCTACAAAGACGGCGTTAAACACACTACCTTTGATGAGGTGAAAAGTTCGGATTTAGGCGAACTCGCTAGACCAACCCATGATAATCCGAACATTTTCCTCATCGGGGAAGGGTTTGAATTCGTCATTTATTTACAACCGGATGACAGGATTTGATCCTGTTACCTTTTAGCCTCAAAAACCTTTATATACATAAACAAGTATTGTTATTGCTGCGGCGCCGTAATCTCCCGGTTTTCGGAAGCTTCACCAGGCATCTGTTCATTCACAATATATATGTTTATCATGAAATAGACCTTATTGAAGCAAATTTCTATTTCCAGCTAGTTCGTCTTGTAATCAGAACCCATTAATGATAGAATATATTTATTATCATCTAAGACTATCAGAGACTATCAAAAGACTATCAAAATATTTGTTTCATTTAAAAAGATTATTAGAAAGAAATGCAGGTTATGCGACTCAGTATTGATATGCTATTTGATAAAATGGATCCATTCTCTGTCCGGCCTTATACAGACGCGGACGCAGATCCTTCACTGGACCGTCCTAAGTTGATAAGCAGCGATCCGATAAATGACCGGAGCGTCCTTTACGTTGGATGCGCCAAAGATATCCCGGATATCAACACCATTGAATCCGGCATCAGCGTGGTCAGTATAGGTGCGCCCCCGGGCTTTTCCACTTCAGTGCCGATCAATTTCAACCTGTTGATCATCGATGGCGAAGAGGTCGAACTGGAAACGGTATTCAATAAAATAATTGATTTGTTCGTGTCTTTTAACCAATGGGAAGTCCATATGCAGGATATGCTCTTAAGCAACAGTCCCCTGCAGGATTTTATTGACGCGAGTGATGAGGTGCTTGGCTGGCCGATCTCCATCATAGACCGCGCCGAAAAGACATTGGCCGTATCAAGATTCGAAGACTCCGATGATATCATTTGGAAGGAGATATGCAGCGGTTATATCCGCACTGAACTGCTCCTTAAGGACAGCGTCAAGATCTCGGAAATCATGCAGTATAGCAAGCCTGTTCAACGGTATTCCACCGTTTCAGACCGCATCATCCTTTCTCAATCCATTCGAATCAGCGGTCATGTCGTCGGCTTTGTCGCAACACACCACCCCAAACGTTCCAAACAGCTTTTCAGTCATGGTGTTGAACAGCTGGTCAACTACTTTACGGGCTTCATTGCCAAACGGATGCGCAATGATGAATTCTATAACATGTCGCGCGGGTCCATGTTTGAATACCTATTGGTCGATTTGATAGAAGGGCATATTAATAATGAGGCTCTTATCGCTGATCGCCTCCTGTTTTTTAAATGGAACCCGGACAAGAATAAAGTTCTTATCCGGACCGAAGCCCCGCAGAACAAATTGAACTATCTGCGCGACTATATGTTCCGGATAGTACCGCAAAACCACAGCATAATTTACGGCGGGGGTGTGGTCACCATTGTCTCCGGCTTGGAAGTAGATGGTCTATCATCACAGATTCTGGAACAACTCCGGAGTTCTCTGGCAGAGAACAACGCGGTATGCGGTATCAGCAACACTTATTCATCGCTGACCGAGACTGAAAAGCACTATGGTCAAACTCAAATAGCCATAACCTTCGGTAAAATCCAGCATCCAAATCTTATTGTCTACCGATACCCAACATATGCCCTCCATCATGCCATTTCCATACTGAGCCAGCATACGGATATCACCGATTATTACCATGCAGCCTTCAAACGTTTGCTTCCCCTGACAAAGACCAATCAATTCCTCTTTGATACTCTGTGGATCTATCTGCAGACCAATTGCAATATTGCCGCCTCCGCTAAGCTCCTGTTCATTCACAGGAATTCCATGATCTATCGCATCAAACGGCTGGAGGACGAACTGCAGATTGACTTTATGAACCCGGAAGACCGGCTTCATTTGAGCATCTCATTTGAGATCTACAACTACATTCAACGCTTTGATGCAAATAGCCAGGAGCTTCATATCAGCGAAAACAACTCATGATGGCTGCGGGCAGGTGGTCCCGCTCGTTTCTTTGGCTGATCTCAAATAATCTTTTCCATAGCTGATCAATTCATCTTCATAGATTGCCTGAACCTGCGGATATATCGGGATGATGTTGGGTATACAGGGAATAAAATGCCCCTGTGGGCAATAGGTATCCATGCAACGACGGACCTCACTTCGTATAGCCGCTTCCTTAGCATCCGGCTTGTCGATCACTGCCGCGTCTATTCCACCGATAATCGCCATACGCCCGCCCAGCCTTTTTTGAATACCCACTATGTCGTCCTGAGGAATGGCGCCTTGCCAAATGTCGATCCCCATATCCACCATGTCTTCCACTATCGGCCCGCAAATTGAATCCGACTGATGCATAAACAGTGCGCCCTGTGATTTCACATAATTGACAATGCGTTTGTGATGCGGTTTGATAAGAGTCCTCCATACAGGAGGAGGCAAAAACAGGTTGGCCTTGCTGCCCCAGTCGTCGTGGAAGTGTATCACATCCGGGCGAAGATAATAGAATATCCGCTCCAGTTGCCCTATCTTCCAGTCTGCAATCGCCCCCAAAAGCGCATCCATTTCCTCCTTTTCTTCCATGTAGTTGCACAGCGCATCTTCAAAACCCATCAGGTAATGAGAACGCTCAAACAGCCCCCCGGTCACGAAGGACATCACCATATACTCGTCACGGTTAATGGAATCATTAAAAGCCACGGCATAAGACCAATCGTATCCGTCCAGCTTGGGAAAGACCACTGCCCTGCGCCACTCCTTTATATCCCTGAGCGCTTTGTTCTCCTCCGTAATATACGGTGTCGCCTAGGGAGATCCCGCCTGCTGTATCCACTGTGTTCCCCAGCCGTCCATATACAGCCTTCCCGGCGTGTTATTCCCATTTGCGGCCGTCTGAATCGGATCCCCCACAAAGATATCACCGAATGTATTCCCGCTAAATGCCTCCCATGGCGTTCCGATCCAGCCGGGCTCCTCATCTCTTATCAGCCGCAGCCAGTTTTCTTTCTTGTTCATAATAGCCTCTTTTCCGTGCCGCCACGTCACATCCACAAAAACGATACTGGGCAACATATCCCCTGCTGCCCAGTATCATCTTGCGTTTTATCGGTTCTTCCAACGCGATCAATCATTCACAGCTTCACCCGCCACTATTTCTCCGCGTTTAATTCGTCAATCGTCTTAAAATCGATCCACAGGTCCACAGAGTAGTCCGAGCCTTCCAGAATATAATCGTCTACATTATCCGACGTGATGACGATCAGCGGCAGCCCTGAAACGATTGGCATATTGTTGGCGTCATATCCTTCGGAAAAGATTTTGTGGATGAGCTCAATAACGTTTTTCCCGAGCGCTAGGCCGCTGTTATAACCCGTGCACTTCAGGTGGCCTACCTTCACAGCCTCCATGCCGTAATAGTCGCCATCCGAGCAGCAGACGATCGTCACCTTGTCCGTCAGGCCTCTTTCTTCTAGCACCTTGGCGGCGCCCATACCCATGTGGTCATTGTGCGCCCAGATCAGCGATGTCTCCGGATGTGCCGTCAGCAAATCTTCCGCAGCAGTCATGCCGTCAGCTTCCATGAAGTTGCCGTTTACGGTACCTGCCACGATCATGCCATATTGGCTCATGTCCGTGGTGCCGTTATTGCGCAGCTCCAAGAAGTGGTTATAGCCTTCCAACATCGCATCCTCACGATACGATTTGGCTGTTCCGGCCATCGTTTGCTTCTGATACACCCAGCCCGCGAGAAAGCCGTTGCTCTCCGCGTCCGACACCGGGTGCCCGAATACACCGGGGATCATACACATCGTGATCGTGTCGGTATACAGCGCCGCCGCATACATGCCGGTGATATAGCCCGACTCATAATTGTTGTTGGTCACTGTGGTTACCACGGGCGCCTGCCAATTGAAAGCCACACCGGAGGCCACCACCGGGATCCCCGCCGCCACGGCGCGCTCCACGTCGGTCAGGTTTGCCTGGGTGTCGCATGGGTCCACGACCAGAACATCCACGCCCTGCGTAATGAGGTCTTCGATATCACCGCTCTGGTCGGCGCTGTCAAAGTTGCCGGCATCCAGCAGCTTTAGCGTGTAGCCATACTTCTCGCACTGCGCCTCGGCGCCCAGCCTGTTGCCCACAAAGAACGAGCTTGCCTGTGTCGGAGATGCCCAGCCCACAACCAGCTTCTCCTTTTGCTCTACAGGCAGGTTCTTTTCAATGGACAACCGATCCGGGATCGTCGGCAAGCTCACACCGCCGAACGCGATATCACCCAGATGCTTATATACTTCGTGTTGGCTCAGGTCCGTCAGCTCTTCTGAGGATGTCCCAACAGCCGAAGCCTCCGCTGTGGCCGACTCTGTGGTTGCGGCCTGAGACGGCGCCGTGCCCGGTTCCGTCGTGGCTGCCGAGCAGCCAAACAGCCCCAGGGTCATCAACATGGCTAAAGCAACTATTACAGCAATTAGTTTCCAAGATCTCATTCTCCATTTTCCTCCTTCTATTAATCTGTGGCGGTGGATTTCACAGCCACAAAACGTTTCCAATCGCAGCAAATAAAAATACTAACCACAGCCATTCTTGCCAATGGCCTGTTGCGCACCGGCGCACATTACTTCTCGTCAGCTTTATTCATAAGGACGGCCAGAATGATGATGGCACCCTGGATAACCTGCTGCGGGTAGGCCGCTACGCTCAGCAGGTTCATGATATTGCCGATCAGCGCGATCACCAGGACGCCAATGATCGTATTGACCACCTTGCCCACGCCGCCGGAGAGGCTGGCGCCGCCGATCACGCACCCGGCGATCGCATCCATCTCAAAGCTCTGTCCCGAGGCCGGCGTTCCCATCGCAGCGCGTGACGCCAGCAGGATACCCGCTAAAGCAGCCATCAGCCCGGAGATGATATATGCGGACATTTTATAACGCTTGACATTGATGCCGGCCAACCGAACAGCCGTTTCATTGCTGCCCGACGCGATGATCATGCGCCCGAATGACGTGTATCTCATAACAAACCAGAATATCAGCGTGACCAGGATCACAAACCAAACGGAGAGCGGCAGGCCGATCAGCGGGTCGCCCGTCTGCCCGAAGTTGATGAAAGCGGTGCTGCCCGTCTGGTCCACTGGCAGCCGAATCGGCGACCCGCCGGTGATCATGTAGGCGCAGCCTCTCGCCATCGTCATGGTAGCCAGCGTTGCGATAAACGGCGCTAATTTCATATAGGACACCAGCGATCCATTCAGTACCCCGAAGAACAGCCCCACAATAACCGCCATCAGCATGGCCAGCCAGATACCTCCGGACGTCGCCATGTTCCAGTTCTTCATCGCCATCGCGATCACCACATTGGCCATCGCAAGCACAGCTCCGGGAGACAGATCGATACCTCCCGTCAGAATCGTCATCAGAACGCCCAGCGCCACCAGCGCGTAGGGCGTCTGTTGCCGAAGCACGTTGAATATGTTCCCGATCGACAAGAACACGGGAGACAGTATCGTTGCGATAATGATCAGCAATACCAGCATCAGGTATGCGCTGTATTTCAGCATGAATGCCTTTATATTCACACCCATTGTTTGTTTGGCGCTCATCAATTTTTTACCCCCATTGCAAAATTTATCAGGTTTTCTTCACAGATCTCGCACTTGGACAGCTCTCCCATGATCCGGCCTGCGCGCATAACAGCCACCCTGTCGCACATGCCGATCACCTCAGGCATTTCGGAGGAGATCATTATCACCGCGTTGCCTTCTGAAGCCAGGCTGTTGATGATCTTATATATCTCGATCTTGGCCCCCACATCCACACCCCTGGTCGGCTCATCCAGTATCAGTACGTTGCATTTGGCTGCCAGCAGTTTGGATAGCGCGACCTTTTGCTGGTTGCCGCCCGAAAGGCTAGAGACATTGTCATTCAGCGTCCGCATTTTGATCTGGAGCTTATCGGCGAGATCCTGGGCGTAGCCGCGTTCCTCCTTGGCTCTGATGACTCCGCCCAAACGGCAAAACCGCTTCAGGCAGCTCACCGTGACGTTATAGAGTATGGGTATGTCCAGCAATACGCCCTGGGCCTTGCGGTCCTCTGGCAACAGCGCTACGCCGATTTTCAACGCAGCCTTGGGGCTGTGGATCTTAACCTCCGCGCCACCGAAAAAGATATGTCCGCCGTCCTTTTTATCCTCACCGAATATAGCGCGCACTGTCTCGGTACGCCCGGAGCCCACCAGCCCAGTGAGGCCAAACACCTCGCCGGCGCGCACCTTGAAAGAAACATCGTTTACAATATTGCCCCGTGAAATGTTCTTTACCTCAAACACCACATCGCCAATATGGGTTTCGCGCGTTGGGAAGTAGGATTTGATATCCCGTCCGATCATCATGTTGACCAGCGACTTTTCGTCGATATCTTTGGCCCCCACGGTGACCACGTGCTCTCCGTCCTTCAAAACGGTAATCCGGTCACAAACGCGGAATATCTCCTCCATGCGGTGGGAGATGTATACGATAGCCACCCCGCTGTCGCGCAGCTTTTCCAGCAGCATAAACAATTGCTCCGCCTCATTGGATGACAGAACGGCGGTCGGCTCATCCAGTATCAGTATCCGGGCCTTCCGCGACAGGGCTTTGCATATCTCAATAACCTGCTGATATGCCACGCTCAGCTGAGAGACCTGTTTTTTCACATCAATCTGACCGAAGCCCAATTCATCCAGCAGCTTCTTCGCCTTTTTCCTCAGCGCGTTCCAATTGATGATCGCCCTTCCCTCGTTTAAGTTGTCGATGAATATGTTCTCCGCCACAGTCAAGTGATTCACCAGTGCGAACTCCTGATAGATGACCGATATCCCGTGATCAATACCGGCCTTGGGCGAGTGGATATAAGCTTCCTTGCCCTCAATGAATATCTGGCCCTCATCCAATTGATATGCACCGGATAAAATCTTCATCAGCGTCGATTTACCGGCCCCATTTTCTCCAACCAGCGCGTGTATCTCGCCTTTATCAACGCTAAAGTTCACCTCTTTGAGCGCGTTGACGCCGCCAAAGCTCTTGCTGATGCCGCACATCTGCACCTGTACAGTTGGTTCTGTCCTGCTTGTTTCTTCTTCCATCTGGTTACCAGTCCTTCCTTCAATGTATACAGCCATGCGGCCCATGGCCTAGAACCTATACTGTGTCTGAACGCTTACCCATTGCTCCGTGGTGAATTTGTTCACCACCCACTGAGCGTTAAACCGGCCAACACCGGAAGCCTTCTCTCCGCCGAACATTACCTGGGGTTCGTCGTTGATCGACTGGTCGTTTACATGGATCATCCCGGTCGTAATCTGCCGCCCCACCAGCATACCGCGATAGAGGTCCTTGGTGAATACGCTGCCGCTTAAGCCATGTTCCGAATCATTGGCGATGCTGACGGCCTCCTGCTCATCCCTTGCTTTAATCAGACAGCAAACGGGCCCAAACACCTCATTGGCCGCTGCTGGCATATCATTGCTGGCGTCCGCAAATATCCAGGGGTGGATCAGACTTCCTTCCGTCTTCCCCTTCAGCACCACCGTAGCACCCGCCAGCACCGTTTCGCGAATCAGCTTTTCCACACTGGCCACCTGTGCTCTATTGATAATGGGCCCGATAAAGGTATCCGCCTCCCCAGGGTCTCCCACCTTCAGCGCTTTCGTTGCCGCAATAAACGCATCTATGAACTTGTCGTAGACCTGTTCCAGCACCACGATACGGTTGAGCGCCATGCAAACTTGGCCGCTGTTGAAAAATGCGCCAAACGCCGCGGCTGCGGCTGCGCGTTCAACATCCGCATCCTCCAGCACGATCATCGCATTATTTCCGCCCAGCTCGAGCGAAACATCTTTGATCCATCCGCTGGCCATCTCGCCGATATGCCGCCCTATCTCTGTGGAACCCGTAAAGGATATCAGCGACGGTACTTTATGCGTCACAAAAGCGTCTCCAATCTCCGAGCCTCGCCCGGCGACGACGTTGAGCAGTCCCGCAGGGAAGCCGGCCTTTTCGAAGAACTCCGCAATCAGGAATGCCGATCCCGGCGTATCGGTCGCCGGCTTTAACACCACGGCATTGCCCGTTGCGATGGCAGGGATAACTGACCGCATCGCCAGCACCAGCGGTACGTTCCAGGGAGCAATGACGCCCACCACGCCCTTGGGAATTTTATAAATATAGTTTTCCTTACCCGGAATATTGGACGGGATAATCTTTCCCTCCATCATCAGCGGAAAGCTCATGGCCTCCTTGACAATGTCAATGCTGGTGTAGAACTCAAAGTCAGCCTTGGGCCTGACCGATCCCCCTTCCTCCACCAGACAGGCATACACGTCCTCTTTCATTTCCATAATGGCAGCCGCCAGCTTTTCCAGCATGTCTCGCTTTTGCGCGGGGAATGTTTTTGCCCAATCCGCCTGGGCCCTTTCGGCGGCGGCATAGGCGGCATTGATATCATCAGCACCCGCCGGGGTATAGCTATATAACAGCTCATCGCTATAAGGATTGTAGTTGGAGAGTTCCTTTAAACCACAACCCACTGTCCATTTCCCGTTAATGTACTGCTTATCATAGGCCTTCATCTGATTATCCTCCTGTAAAATTCCGTATCCATATTGACTGCTATCTTGCGCACTTCATTTTCTCCTCCTATGGTTATAATGTTTGAGAATCCCCCGTTAAGAAATAACGGTTACTTAAAAGGGGAAATAAATGCCGATGACCAAGAACAGTGGAAAATGATATGGGAATGCTCAAACCTGTTTAGGATATTATCATACCAATTAATCTTAACAGATATAGAGCCTCCTCTCACTATTTACAATATACAAAGCTCCACAGAGGCGTCGTATCAATGGTACAAAGCCTCGCTTTCCACTGTCGCAATATCCGGCAGCTTTTCTCCGCCTCTGTCATGCCGTACCACCACATAGGCGATACTGGCCAACACCCCGGGTATCGCAAACGCAAGGCAGTTATAGAACATTGGAAGCTGTGCCGCCAACAATATCCCCCCGAACGTCGGTCCTAGTATGCCGCCCACACGCCCCACAGTGTTGCAGACGCCCAGGCCGGTTGTTCTTATTTTACCGGGATAGTAGTGCGACACAAACGCAATCCCAATGTTCTGAGAGCCAAATGTGCAGATGCCACAGATGCCGATAAGAATATAAGCCGCGGTTACATTGCCCACCAACGCTATCAGCGCCATCACTACTGCGCCCACCAGATACAGACCAATAAGCAACGCCCGCGAGTTCTTCATTCTGTCGGCCACCTGCCCCAACACCACAGTGCCCACCAGCCCCACGGAGTTGAGCACAATCAGGAAAACCAGGCTGGAGCCTAACGAATATCCCGCCGTTTCCATCAGCTTGGGCAGCCAGGTGTTGAGGCCATATATCATTAGTAGCCCCATGAAAAACGCAACCCAAAACATAATGGTATTGAGCGCCCTGTTGTTTCTGAATAGCTCGACAACGGGCGATTTCTCAGTATTGGAAGCGCCCAGCGTCCACTGTATTTCTGCGGAGTCTGTTTCGGGGGATACTTTTTTAAGAATACGTTTGATCTCCTCCATTTTTCCGCGCACATAGAGGTTATCCAACGAATTGGGCAGCAGCCGGATCATGACAGGAACCGCGATCAGCGCAATAAAAGCGATATACAGGCAGAACCGCCACCCCAGCGTCGGCACCGCAGCGATACTGATCACCGGCGCGAGTATGCCGCCGATCTGCATTCCGGTGGTCGTTATGGCCACCATGATATTGCGTCGCTTCGCCGGCACATAGTCCGAAAGGAGGCCAATGGCGTTGGGCATAGCGCCGCCGATGCCCAGCCCCGCCAAGAAGCGGCATCCTGCAAAAAGCCATGCGGAATGTATAAATCCCGATATGCCCGTAAATACGCTGAACGTCGTTAAGCATAAAATGGTCACCTGTTTGCGGCCGATTTTGTCGGCAAGAATCCCTAGACTAAATGAGCCTATCATCATGCCTGCCAGTGCAGCACTGCCGATAAAGCCGGCCGTCACTGTGGAAAGCTGCCACTCTTCAATCAGGTGAGACACGATGGAACCGAATATCACCAAATCATATCCTTCCATCATCACGACGAAAAGACACATGAGCATCGATCCAATATGAAAACGATTCAGCTTGCTTTTAGCAATAGTTTGTTTGATATCCATAGTAAGCCCTTTAATTGAAGATAGGTGCTTCGGGCTGACGCCGACCGGCAGCTCGGAGCTGAGCACTCTGTTTTTGACCGGCACGTTTATTGAGGCTTGCCAATATCGTTGGTTCTTAAAGTGTTGTCATAAAACCGCCGTCAATGTTGAGGTACGTCCCATTGATATAATCGGACGCGCTGCTGGCAAGAAAGACCGCGGCTCCCATCAGATCTCCCATCTCTCCCCAGCGTCCGGCGGCAATCCGATTGGTGATCTTGTCGTAAAAAGCCTTGTCCGCCCGCAGCGCCGTATTGACTTCCGTCGCGAGGAAGCCGGGGCATATCGCGTTGGTCTGTACGTTGCTCGCACCCAGCTCGTTCGCAAAGACCTTGGTCAGCCCCAAAATCGCATGTTTGCTCGCCGTATACGGCGGACATTTCTTGTCGGCGGTAAAAGACAGCGCTGATCCGATATTGATGATCTTGCCGCTCCCCTGTTGCATCATCACTTTAGCGACGCGATGGCTTAAGTAGTATACCGCGTTGAGATCTAGATCGATGATCTTCTGCCAGGCGCTGTCTGGATAATCTGCGAAGTCCGCGAAGTAACTGGCCCCCGCGTTGTTCACTAATATGTCGACCCGGCCATAAGCGCTGATGCAGCCTTGAACGACTTGGTCAATGTAGTCTGACTTGGTCAAATCCCCCTGCAGGAACTCGACCCTCCTGCCCTCGCTTGTTATCAGCTCGCGGATCTCGTCCACATCGTCGGTGAAGTGAGGGATAAACAGATCCGCGCCTGCCTTGGCGAAGGCGTACGCATAGGCCATGCCGAGGCCCATATTAGCCCCTGTCACCATAGCGACTTTGTCTTCCAGCGAAAATGATTTCAGCGAAAAATCTTTCATGGATTTATCCATATCGGCCTCCAAACATACTCATTTTTTCCGGAGCAGCCCTGCTCACCGTGCGAGCATATACCCGCCGTCGATCGTAAAGACGGCGCCCGTTACCTGTTCGGTGGCCGGCGATGCCAGATACACGGCCATCGCGCCCACTTCAATCGGTTTGCCGAAGCGTCCCACGGGTGTCGCCGACATCCAATACTCAATCTTATCGGTGTCCTTGTCATACGTCAGGTCCGTTTCCGTATAACCCGGCGCGATGGCGTTCACCCGAATGTTGTACTCAGCCCATTCGTGCGCCAAACACATGGTCATCCGGTCGACTGCCGCTTTAGACGCATTGTACGAAGACATCCGCTGCGGCAGATTGACAATGCGCGAAGCATTGGATGATATGTTGATGATCCGTCCATGGTTTTGCCGCCTCATCTGCTTCGCCACCAGATAGCTCATGACGAAGTACCCGTTCAGGTTGACATTGATGACATCAAACCAGTTTTTTAGGCTCTCATCCTCGTCAAGCACATTGAAGAACCGGCCGATACCGGAGTTGTTAACCAGCACGTCGATAACGCCGTAATCCCTGACCACGTCTGCAACCGCCTTCTTCGCTATTTCAAACTCAGTCACGTCACACAGATAGGATCGGTGAGTCCCTCCATAGGTCCGCAGTTCGCCTAAGGTCTTTTCAGAGGTTTCCACATCTCTGGCCAAAATCGCCACGTTGGCGCCGCACTGCGCCATTGCCTGCGCGATCCCTTTGCCGATTCCCCGGTTTCCGCCGGTGATGATGACGTTCTTTCCCTGAACGGAAAAGGCATTCTCCATTGTTTCCATGCTCGGTATCATGTTCATATCTCCTTTTTCGCTTGTGCAATGCCCCCTTGACAGGCATGTTCGGTCTCCCCTGCCCGCCGGAGGCCGCAGCGGCTCAGCCTTTTAGCAGGCTGTTAACCTTTTCCGCGATGCCCTCGGGGTCCATGCCATAATATTTATACACCTCGTCCATATGGCCCAGCAACGCAAACTCGTCAGGCAAGCCCACTCGTGTGAATTTTCCTTTAAACCCATGTTCGCAAAGGTATTCGGCCACCGCAGCGCCCAGGCCACCGTTGATTGAATGCTCTTCCACCGTCACCACGTTTCCCGTCTCCTTCATGCACTTATCGAGCATCCCCCCATCCAGCGGTTTGATGGTATGCATATCGATGACGCGCGCGCTGATGCCATATTTATTTTTCAATATCTTCGCACCCATCATAGACCAATACACGCTGGAACCAGCCGAAATGATCGAAATATCCGTGCCTGCCATCGTCTCAATCGCTTTTCCAAACTCATATTCGTAGTCATTGTCTGCGTACACGTTGGGGGATCCGCCGCGGTCAATACGAATCACCATCGGGCCTTCAAAGGTAAAGGACTTGCGAATCGCCTTAACGCACTGGCCTGCGTCTGCCGGCACTTCAATCAAAAGATTAGGAATCGCGCGATACAGAGCCAAGTCTGCGATACAGTTATGAGTGGGGCCACCGCCCGCTGTGAGGCCCGCGTGCGTCCCGATGAGCCGTACGTTGACATCATTATACGCAATATCGGTGTGAATCTGATCCGCCGCGCGCAGCGATAAGAATGGACCGAATACCTGGGAGTAGACGACCAAACCCGAGAGGGCCAATCCGCATGACGCCCCCACCTGACCAGGTTCGGCAATGCCGAAATTGAAGCACCGGTCCGGGTATTTTTTGATCAGCTTGCCGGCCGACGAGGACGCCGCCACGTTATCAGAATACGTGAAAGCAAACTCATACCCTTCATCCGCCATTTTCAGCAGCTCTTCACCGTACGCCTCACGCGCATTCGAGAGCATCTGATCAAAATCAAACGTTGTATTCGCTGCCATTTATCT
>JBMNOU010000099.1:0-5299 GCA_050943215.1 Christensenellales bacterium
AGATCACGGGTATTGCGGAATGCATGCCAGAATCGAAAAAAATATTTCCACCAGATGTTTGTCCTGCATGCGGACACTGGTTGACGGAAAAAGGTGCGCATCTTTTCTGTGAGAACATGCTTTATTGCCGCCCGCAGATGACAAGGGCTATCGCACATTTCGCATCCCGTGACGCGATGGATATTACCACACTATCAAACAAAACGGCCGAGGCGCTTTACGATCACCTCGGTATCAGCGACGTTTCTGATCTGTATTATCTTGATTATGACAATGTTAAAACTCTCCCGGGGTTTGGTGAAAAGAAAGCGGAGAATTTGAAAAATGCTATCGAACAAAGCAAGATTCGCCCGCTTGCCAGTTTTATATATGCAATTGGTATACCCGGTATCGGATTAAAAACGGCAAAGGATCTGGCGGAAAAGTATCAAAGCGTTGATACGCTTATGGCGGCGGATTTGGATACCCTGACAGCAGTGGACGGGATTGGCGAGACACTGGCTCAAAATATAATTGAGTTTTTTAAAGACAGCCGGGTAAAAAACATCATTGACAGGATGACCGCGGCGGGTGTTAAACCCGTGTTTGAACAAACCGTCAAAAAGGATATGGCATTTTCAGGCAAAAAAGTTGTGCTGACCGGCACGCTTAATAGGTATACAAGAAAAGAAGCGTCGGATATCATCGAAGCTTTAGGGGGAGAGGTAATCTCGGCGGTCAGCAAAAAGACCGATTATGTGCTGGCGGGAGAAAGCCCTGGCAGCAAGCTTGATAAGGCACGCACTCTCGGCATCACCGTAATCGATGAGAAGCAATTTGCAGAAATGATATGATTGAGTTTATCGACAAAAAAATAACGGTCTGCTAATAAGCAGCCGTTTTTATATTGAAAAGTTATCTTAACGTTGTTTTTTCTTTCAAAAGCGAAAAGCCCTACAGCAGCTTCCTGGTTTCCTTATTGACGCTGCCTGACCCTAACGTGATTACAATGTCACCAGGATGCGCGTGCTGTTCAAGGTATGCGCTGATCTCTTCAAACGTCGCTATGTATTTGCAGCAGGAATGCTTTGATATCGCGTCTGCCAGGTCTGTTGCGTGAATTTCTCCATTGTCGATATCGCGTCCCGGATAAATATCGGGTACGAGCACCATGTCCACATGCGGAAAACTAACTGCGTATTTGTCTTTGAGCGTTTTTGCTCGCGTGAAAGAGTTGCATTGAAATACCGCCCAGAGCCTTTGATGGGGATATTTTGAGGCTGCTTCGAGGCACGCGGCAATTTCGACCGGGTGGTGCGCGTAATCGTGGAAGATCTTGACACCGCTTTTTTCACCGATAAATTCGAATCTGCGATCCGCCAGGTGATATTGATTCAGCGCACCCGACGCATCTGCCGGGTTGATGCCAAAGACCTCGCTGCACACCGTAATCGCCGCAAGCGCGTTCGCCATGTTATGGCGCCCTACGACAGAAAGCCTGATGTTTGCTGTGCCCTTAGGAGACACGATATCAAATGAGGGGCAGCCAAAGCCGTCATATTCAATGTTTGTTGCGATATAGTCCGCGTTTTCAAACCCGTAGGTAACGATATATCTGCCGCATTCATCTGCGAGCCTTTTAACAAGGGGGTCGTGTACATATGCAAAAAGAATGCCGTCTTTTGGCAGAAGCGCGATAAATTTAAAAAAAGCCTGGTATATTTCGTCGATGTCTCGGTAGTAATCAAGATGGTCGTCATCGATGTTGTTGACTAGCGCGTATGTCGGCCTGAGCTCTAGAAAACTCTCGACATATTCGCAGGCCTCTGTCAGAAACGCAGGATACTCTCCTAGTGCGACGCCGCCGCCAAGGAAGTCTACCATGCCGCCGATATGGACAGTGGGGTCGATACCGCACTGGCGCAATATCAGAGCCGTCATCGACGTGATTGTTGTCTTGCCGTGACATCCAGCGATGCCTATTACCGTTTTATACTGTCTGCTAATCAGGCCAAGCAGAGACGCTCGAGTGAGCATTGGCAGCCCGAGGGACACCGCCATGTCATATTCGGGGTTGCCCGGCTTTATCGCGGCGGAATAAACGACCAGGGAAGCATCACCGATATTATCGGCGCTGTGACCAATCACAAACGGGATGCCCTCTTTTTCAAGCTTTTTCGTAAAAACAGACTCACTGATGTCAGACCCCTTGGGGCTGTAACCTAAATCTTTCAGTATGACCGCAAGACCGCTCATACTGCATCCGCCGATACCGATAAAATGAATACTTTTGCCTTTAAATTGCTGTAAATCAACCATATATATCCTCTCTGCACTACACAGGAAAGCCTTTGTATGCCAAAATGGAGCCATATCAATGCATTATACTCTAAACAGTGGAATAATATCAATAAAAAAGGCATTATACTATTTAAAAAAGACATAAAAAATTCTATAATGATATAGATGACAACTTTTTTGAGGTAATTTATGATGGAAAAAACGGATAGAAAAACGAGGATTGCTGTTGTCACAGGCATGTTGATAAAAAACCCGTGCAAGGTCTATTCATTAAAAGTATTTTGCGATATGTTCGGTGCGGCAAAATCAACCATGAGTGAGGATATCGCAATTTTGAGAAATTTGCTGAAAAAGTATGGACAGGGTGATATTGAAGTTGTACTCGGCGCAGGAGGAGGCGTTAGATATATACCATTTATCCTGCCTGAGCAAAAGTCGGACTTTTTAACAGACGTAGCGGACAAGCTTTCCGATCCATCACGGATCCTTCCGGGCGGATATATATATACCGCGGATATTCTTTCAAACCCGCAATATGTCTGTACGATGGCAGACATTCTTGCCGGCAAGTTCATCAAAACAAACCCCGACGTTGTCGTTACTGTGGAGACAAAGGGCATTATGCTTGCCTTTTGTGTGGCACGATCGCTCTGCAAGCCGTTGGTCATTGCAAGGCGTGATGCAAAAATAACTGAGGGCTCTGTTGTTACGATTAATTATCTGGCGGGATCATCCAGAACCCTGCGTACGATGTCATTGTCGAGACGCGCGGTCTGTCCCGGACAAAAAGCGCTTATTATCGATGATTTTATCGCAGGGGGCGGTACGCTGCACGCACTTTGCGAAATGATGAAAGAGTTCAGCATCACCGTTGTGGGCTGCGGTGTAGCCATCGCAACAAAGCTTCCTGAGAAAAAGAGAATCGACAACTACAAGACGCTGCTGATGCTAAGTGATGTAAACGCGGCGCAAGATCATATCGAAATACATCCCTTCAGGACAATATAACTGTCATTTTTTATTGGCTATTTTCTACAGCCAAAATATCAGCCACGCATTCTTCCAGCATGCCAAGCTCTGAAAGAGCTGACGCGACGCTGTATCGCGCGCGGTAATCTTTTGTACACAAAAGCGTTTTTTCTAGGCTGTTTTTATCAATCCCGAATTTGGCTGCGCTAGCAGGCGTACCGAATAGTTTAAAAAATCTGATAATATCCCGATAATCTGGTAATATCGCGCAGTCTTTTTTGTATTGAACGTGGTACGTGGCGAGTGCACCGATACGTCGCTGCTGCTCAGGCCATTCAAGATACCATTCCTCGTTTGTATGGATCACGCCCTTACCAACGCGCGGGGGGTAGCAATTCATAATGAACGATTCCTTCTGTGCTTTTGTCATACGGCTGTGTTTGATTTTTTGAACATCAACGGCCGATAGATCCGCATGCCTGAGCCTATCATGCATCATTAATGCATATATAAGGCCGATACCTGCGCCGATGCCGTGAGAAGGTGCGTTTTCCCCGAAAGCGATCTTCCTCATCTCCCAGTAATGCGTGATGTTATGCTCAACGGATGCAACAGGCCGCGTGGATCCTACAATCAGCACGGTTAGTCCTGCCAGTACCAGAGATCCGATCAGCGCCTCCATGCCTTTCTCCGTGCACTTTGCGATCTCTTCAATATGGGATGTGCATTGATTGAGCGCTGCTGCCAAAAGCTTTTCGCACAGAGGGCAAAACACTTCGGAGACGACCGCATGCCCCAGCTTCCAGTCTACAAGCGCATTATATTTTGCCAGAACGTCACCCACACCCGACGTCTGCATCAATAGCGGTGCGGAGGCGAGTATGGCCGGATCAAACATCAAAAGCCGCGCGGAATTTCCGTATTCGGACAGTTTCATTCCGTCTATAATCATAGCGGATGTAATCGACGTATACCCGTCCATTGAAGCGGCTGTACCAAACACCGCGAAAGGCAAGCCCGCTAAAAACGCGCTACGCCGCGTTAAATCGGTGATGACGCCCGAACCGACCGAAAGCAAAAATTCTGTGCTGCTATCAATAAAAGTTAAAATATGTGACGCCATTTGTGGTGTTGGCTCAACCTTTTTACCGGGGAGCAGACAAAGACGGCAGACAAAACCAGCGCTTTTGAGTTGATTTTCTATCTTTTTTGCAGCCGCTTCGTATGTGTTGTTATCCGCGACGATCAAAACGTTTTTGCCAAGACGGCTTTGCGCAATGCAGCCCGCACACCCGTCGATCAGCCCGGTACGAATGTATATATCCATATCCGGCATGGCGTGGTCAAATGCGCAATCGCAGCTTAAGTTTTCCAGTGTCAGTTTTCCGTCTTTTTTAACGATATCGACATTCATGATGTATTCCTTTCAGAGAGATGTATGTGGTAAATAGACCGTCTTGTTTTCTATAATACGGTCTTTACTACCCGGTGTCAAACGGTGATTCGCATATGCGTATGCATTTGCTAAACCAGCATAAATGGCTTAAAAACGCTCCCATGCATTAAAGGCTGCTTGATGATACATGCCATGCACTGACAATAGCAACACAAAGACACCCGATTGCATAGCCTGATTCCTGGCGGCCCGGATGCCCAATATGACATACGCCACCAAATACGGCGGCCATATAAATAAAAAAAGCAGCGCAAAACGCCTACCGCAAGAGCTTTAAAAGATCGGCACCGATGATGATAGCATTTCGTTTTAGGTAATCGATCCATACGCCCGTAAACGGTCTATTCAATATGACCGGTTTAAAACGTTATATGTAAGTATTGCCCTACAGCAGATTTAATTGATACTAAATATATTTAGTCGATTCATAATCTTAAATATGTTAAAGTAATACATAAAGCAATAATGTTTAGGTTTACATTAGAAAAAGGTATAAACATGAAATTTTACGATTTATCAAAACAGGATCGGGAACAAAAACGTATCGATATACAAAACGATATTTTACAAAATTTTAAGCAATCTGAGGTCTGT
>JBMNOU010000100.1:0-5243 GCA_050943215.1 Christensenellales bacterium
ACCCTTGGTGCAAGAGCTCGGCAAGATGGCGGAGGATATGGGCTTGGAATACCAAGCGGATTGTGTCAATACTTTCAATACATTTTGGATCATCAAACAGGCAATCGAAGAAGCACAAAGCTTTGATACCGACGAGCTCGTGAGCACATTGGAGAGCATGGACAGTATTGAGACGATGTGCGGAGAAGGAAGGTTTGCTGGTAAGGAACCAGTAGGACATATCAATATCGGCAAGAACCGTATCATGAAGACTGCTGTTCCGTGGTACCGGATAATGAATGCCAAAGTGGAGTTTGAGTGGTTGCCCGTGCCGGAGTAGACAGTTGATGGGTTGACAGTTGATGGGTTGAGCTGGAGGCGAAGGGCGGAAGCACAGGTTGCGCTCAAGGCAGCATGCTTCCCGGAATGCAGCGCGAAGCGATAGGTCATGATCGTGAAGGCTGGGTCAGTGTCATTCTTCCGATTTGCCGGAGGGTGAGCTCGGAAGAGTGACACTTGACATCTGAGGGCATGACCGCTACCGGCGGTCACACAAGCGATCTGCCAGTCGGAGGAGAAATGAAGAAGACGAGACTTTGTGAGCTTCTGGGAATTGAATATCCCATCATACAGGCGCCCATGGATTGGATCACGAATGCCGAACTAGTAGCGGCCGTCTCGAACGCAGGCGGCCTGGGAGTTTTGGGGCCAAACGCAGGACAACGGACGGTCACCACCAGCGTCAGCGAGACAGGCGAGCGGCTCAGGCGCGAGATCAGGAGAACGAAATCCCTCACCGGCAAACCCTTTGGAGTGAACCTCATCAGCAACAAGGGCGCAGATGACTTCGCGTACGACCATTTCAGCGATCAGTGCCACCAGGTGGTCCTGGAGGAAGGTGTTCCCGTGGTTGTGACCGTCGGGGACGGCCCGGGAACCTATACGAGCAGCTTGAAGGAGATCGGGATCAAGGTGCTTCACCGGCCTATCTCCTGTACTCGGGCCACGGCCGTGGAGGCCGAGCAGGCGGGCGTCGATGCCTTAGCCTGCGTTGGCTACGAAGGAGGAGGGCATCCTGGCTCTGTCAGTGAGTCAACCTCCGTCCTCGTACCTCAGATTGTCGACGCCGTTGGAATCCCCGTCGTGGCGGGTGGGGGAATTGGCGACGGCAGAGGAATAATCGCAGCTTTAGCCTGGGGGGCAGAGGGCGCGTACATAGGGACCAGATTCATGGCGACGACAGAATGTGGGGCTCATGAGAATCTGAAGCGGGCGGTCGTCGAGGCGGCGGACGAAAGCACGGTCGCCCTCCCCTCCACACTGGGCGCCATGCGTGCACTGAAGAACTCAATGACTGCACGATGCCAGGAGATGCAGAAAGGCGGCTGCTCCCTTCGGGAGATCACCGACATGTACCACTCCGGCTACGTGAGGGGAATGTTGGGGGGCGACGGCGAAACCGGCACTTTTGTGTGCGGCGCGGCGTGTGCGCTCGTCACAACCATTCAGAGCGCGGCGGCTGTCGTCCAAGAATTGGTCGAGGAAGCGGACCAGGTGCTGGCCAGACTTGTATCCTGAAGCCGGTTTGAGACGGATGAGGTCCACATCCATGCGCTGCTCCGACTACCGCGGTCTGGACTACAGCCTGGTGAGGACCAGATTGGAGACCTTCATCAAAACCCTGGCTGGAGGGCCCATATATGGATGAGTTCCTTGCGCTGTGCGGCTTCAGCGAGCACGAACGCCTGTCGGCACTACCCCGCGTGAGAGAGGTATTCGCCCGGCTGGGAGTGTCCGAAGACGACGTCGAGCGCGGCAAGATCCGGCTGACCACCTACTATGACATGGAGTTGGAGGGCATCCGCAAGCTCGTGCGCATCATTCTGAACAACCTCTGCAACACGGTGCTGATGAGGGATACGGGAAGAACAAAGATAGTGCACGCGTGTATGGCTCCAGGAATGGATATCCTCGGATCGGCGATCATGGAGTACTCCAGGAACGTAGGGATCATCGACCCAAACTTCACCTTCATGTTCGTGCTGGGAGCCGTATTCGACAAATACGTACCGGTTCTGGAGTCCGCAGAGAGACAGTGGCTGAAGGGCGGCGTCGCCGCCCACTGCGGAATGGTGAAGAGCAGACTCGGATTGATCTCTCTGGGGATGGTCCCTAGGCCGGACCTGACGATCACCACCGGGTTCGCCTGCGATACGAGCCCCCGGACCAACGAGCTCCTCGAGGAGATACACGGAATACCCGCCTGCTACGTAGACACATGCCAGGATAGAGAGTTGAGCGAGTACCCGAACGCAGGGCGCGCTACGGCCTTTGCTGCCAAGAGCATGCGGGCGGCAGCCCAGCGGATAGAGCAAGAAACAGGCTTCCAGATAACCGATCGAATGCTGTTTGAAGTCCTGGAGGCCAGAAGGCCGCTTGATCTATCTCTCGGCAGGCTCTTCGACCTCATCCAACGGAGCGACCCTCTGCCTTTCGCCTCCAGTCACCTCAACGTTCTCTCCGTCTTGGGCAGCATCTCGTTCTGTGGACCCGAACTCGGAGAGACGATCGACGCCATAGACACACTTCACGGTGACTTGCTTGAGCGAAGCCGAAGGGGAGTGGGAGCGACACCAAAGGGCGCGCCCCGCGTGCTCGCAATCTTTCCACACCATCACACCGATCCCCGATGGGAGCACATGGCGAATGAAATGGGTGTGGCCATCATAGCCTGTGACTTCCAAGGCACACCCCAACGAGGCGCAGACACGACCGTAGTCGACCCGAACGACCCATACGAGATCATCGTGCAGCATCTGAACGGAGTGTTCACTCAGCCTCTGGGGGGAAGAGTTGCGACTGTCCTCGATCTGTGTAGGCGGCTAAAAGTTAACGGAGTCCTCAATCACTACCATCTTGGCTGCAGATACGTCGTCGGAGATATGATGATCTTGAGGGACGCGATCTTGCGGGAACTCGGCATACCGGTGTTGATGATCGAATGGGACAACTTTGACCCGAGATCATTCAACCGGGAGCAGTATGAAACAAAGCTGCAGACTTTCAGGTCGATGATGTAGGCATCGAGCGGGCGCTGCTGCTGTGAGAGCGGCCGGTCTACATCAGTGCCGCAATGCCGGCATCCAGTATACTGGTGGTCATCAGCGTCTCCTCGGGTCTCAGCGTCTCCTCGGGTCTATCTGTGTCGTGCCCCACGGTCACGAGGCCCACGGTCACGAGGCCTTCGATCCGTCCTTATTCATGCCGAGGCGTTCGTAGTATTCCTGGGGAATGTCCGCCGGGTTCTTGTAGAGGTAGTGGATGCAGGGGTCGCCGGGCTTCTTCGGGAATGGGGAGGCGTGGACCCAAAACTGAGCACCCGGCCCACCCACCTCGATGGGAATAATCTCCTGGCCCAACGGGCAATGGACGCAGTAGACGGGTATGTCCGTCTCGCCCCACGTGTGCGGACCGGGCTTGCGGAGCTTGCGGTAACCGTCTTCGCCTTCGAAGAGACCCGCATTGATGAGCCTGCCGCCACTGCCGCACGGATTCAGCGTGATGATGATCTTCTCGTCATCCTCCGCAACAGTGAGACCCGGATAGCTATGGTGCTGCCTCGCCAACTCGATGCACCACGTGACCCATGCTCTCAGCCCTTTTTCTTCGATGAGCGCTCGCCTTTCGGCGACCGACTCGGTGTTGCTGAACTTGGCCACCATCAACTCACGAATGACCTGGACGACCGTCTCTTCCCCGTTTGTGTCACAAATGAAGGAGCAGAGTGCGGCCAACCAATCCACAAACATGTCATGCGTGAGGTTCTTGGTTTCCGCCTCCCGACGGCACCAATAGCGCGCCCTTTCGAGGTCACCATCATCAATAGCCTCTAGAGCGAGATCCATGCAGTCCTTTGAGAAATCCTGCAACTCGCGTTCAGTGAAGATCCTGCCTGCATCCGGCGCCGACTCGGACTGTTCCTGGCCCGACATCTTGACCCTCCTCTAGCGCATGGAGATATTTATGAACTCGCCTGCCGGATCGACGTTAGGCGGGGTATCCTTATTTGTACTGGCGCTCCACTACCAGGCCGTCCAACCGCCGTCGACAACGAGGGATGTTCCTGTTATGTAGCTGGACTCATCGGAGGCGAAGAACAGGGCGGCGTTGACGATATCCTCGGGCAGGCCGACGCGCCCCAGCAGTATTCTCGGAGGAACCTCTTCCTGCACATCCAACTCCTCATCGAACCCACCTGCCTTGTCAGGGTTCAAGATCATCCCGGGCACTATCGTGTTTGAGCGGATGCCATGACACGCGAGTTCGCGCGCCACGGATCTGGACGCGGCCAGGACCCCGCCCTTGGCCGCTGCGTGGGCAAACACCCCGATCGGCTGTCCCGCAATGCCGGCAATCGAGGAGACGTTGATGATCGACCCTCCGCCCGACTTGATCATCAACGGAACCGCCGCCTTCACCATATAGAAGAGCAGGCTGAGCTCGTTGTCGATGGTGAACTGCCAATCCTCCGCCGTCATCTCGGCCAGCCAGGCAAAGCGCGGGGCCGCCGCGTTATTGTAGAGGACGTCGAGCCGGCCGTAGGCCTCCTCGGTGAGCTTCACCAGGCTCTCGGCGGCACCCGGAGCGCAGAGGTCCAGCGGCTCGAGCGAGACCATCGCGCCGCCGCTGGCATGCACCTGGCTTACAGTTTCCCGGTTGCCCTCAACGTTGAGGTCGCAACCCACGATTTTTGCCCCCTCAGAGGCAAAGCGCAGGGCCGCCGTCCTTCCCATCCCCTGGGCGGTGCCCGTTATCAGCGCCACCTTGCCTTCCAGACGTCCTGCCATAGCTATTCTCCTTTCTTAGGACTGGCCTGCGATCTGTCCCAGATACTCGAGCACGCATTTACCCGCGATCCGCCCGGAATTGAGGGCAAACGCGGAGGAGAGGCCCGGGGATACGGTGATCGGGTAGCTGTCGCCGTACATGCCGCCGGCATCGAAGCCGCCGGCGTACAGGCCCGGGATCACCGCGTTCTGCTTGTCCAGTACCTCCATGCTCTGGTTGATCCTGATGCCCCCCATCGTTCCCAGGAAGGCGGTGCGGATCTTGACGGCGTAGTACCGCGGGCCCACCAGTGGGCGCAGGAATTTGGGGTTCTTCACGAACAGCCTGTCGTGGCCCTTGGCACAGCAGTCATTATACTGGTCCACCGTGGCACGCAGCACGGCTGGGTCGATCGCAATGAGCCGAGCCAATTCGTC
>JBMNOU010000101.1:0-5189 GCA_050943215.1 Christensenellales bacterium
GGATTGCCTGTATTGTATATGACGGGCAGCCTGAGAAAAACCGTCGCAAACGCGCACGTTAGCGGCATTTGTTTTGTATTATATTTTATCTTCACAGCGGCGCTGTCGTTTATACCGTTGGTGCGGGTTGTGCAGGGCATATCGGTGAATGTTGCAGGCGCGTTTTTCTGCGTTGCGCCCGCTGTTTACCTTATGGCCAAAAAACGCTACTCGTATCGGTATTATATCACGTTTGTGTTGACAACACTTGTGACTGTTGTGCTTTCTTTTTTATCCAACGCCTACACGTTATCATTTCTACCATATTCGGTCAGCATTGCGACATCATTTACGGCGATGCTGTGCTTTAAAGGCAGCGCGCCCGTTTTTGTGCCAGTAATGGTGGGCATCTATGGCGCGGTGGACGGCGTTATGCAGCTTTTCGCAGGGATAAACAATTCAATCACGCTATTTGGCGGAATTGGAATAGTCTCGTTAAGCGTAGCGATTTGCCTATTGATGAGCGGGCTTGTCTGCCGGCCAAAGGGACGCCATGCAGCGGACGGCGGCTCGCCCATAGGGAATGATCTTGCACAAGTGCAGCATAACAAGGGCTAGCGCTTAAAGTTAAAATACGATATAATAGCCCGGATTAAAGAAAAGGATTTGGGCGGTATTGTTTGAGGTAAAAGACGTAGATGCGCTTGGTGCTGCGGCACGCAGCGGCATTCGTAACGGCGATTACATCGTATCAATCAACGGAGAAGAACTAATCGATTATATCGATTATGTTTATTTTTGTTCACAAAAAAAACTCAAAATTAAAGTAAGACGGAACGGATGCACGCTGACCTTTCGCCTCAAAAAGAATGAGGACGAGGATATAGGTATCATTTTTGCGCAGCCTTTGCTAGGGAAAAAACGTGTATGCGCCAACAAATGCATTTTTTGTTTTGTGGACCAGTTGCCGCGTGGCATGCGTAGCAGTCTATATTTAAAGGACGAGGACTGGCGGTATTCTTTTGTAATGGGCAACTACGTAACCCTCTCATCGATAGAAAAAAACGAGCTAAAGCGTATTTTAAAGCGGCGCGTGTCTCCTTTGTATATATCGGTACACACAGCGGACGAAGCACTACGGAGGCTGATGCTAGGCAACCCAAATGCGTTTGCGATCTGTCCGCTTCTGAAAAAGCTAGCCGCACACCGGATCCGGTTTCATGCACAGGCCGTAATCTGCCCCGGGGTGAATGATGGCGATAAACTAGAAGAAACTTATTTGTTTTTGAGGCGTTTATATCCTGCCGCAATGTCTCTCGCGGTTGTGCCCGTTGGCCTTACGGCATTCCGACAGGGCCTGCATAACATCACCCCGGTTACAAAAAGCATGGCGCAGCAGACTATCAAAACAGTTGAAAAGTGGCAAAAAGAATGTTTTAATAGTATTGGAACGCGTTTTGTGTTCGCGGCGGACGAGTATTATATAAAAGCCGGAATTAGCCTGCCGGCGGCGGATGAGTACGAGGCTTATCATCAGATTGAGAACGGCGTCGGGCTTGTGACAAAGTTTATCTTGGAAGCGGAAACTGCTCTTAAGGAAGCCAAAAGCCCCGGAGCATGTGTCAGCATCGCGACTGGAGAAGACATGTATCCTTTTTTGGCCGGCTTTGCAAATAAAGCGCAGCAGCGCATAAACGGGCTTGACGTACGCGTATACATGGTTAAAAACGCGACTTTCGGCGGCGGCGTCACCGTGTCTGGGCTTCTTGGCGGCAAGGATTTTGTCAGCGCACTTTCGGGCAGGAACCTCGGCGATAGGCTGCTGATACCGGCGAACGCTCTAAGAGACGGCGAAGTCTTCCTTGACGGCATGACGCTTTTAGAGCTCGAAGAGTCGCTCGGCGTTCCGGTACTTTTTGCAGAAGACGGTTGCCGTTTTGTGCAGCTGCTCACAGATACGAAAGAGGAATAGCATGGCAAAACCTTTTGTGGCCGTTGTTGGAAGGCCTAACGTTGGCAAGTCCACGTTTTTTAATAGAATCGCCGGACGGCGCATATCCATCGTCGAAGACACGCCGGGCGTTACGAGAGATCGCATTTACGCTGACGCGGAATGGCTTGGGCGAGTGTTTACACTGATCGACACGGGCGGGATCGATACCGAAAGCACTGACGAGATACTGCGGCAAATGAAGCTGCAGGCGTCACTTGCTATCGACATCGCGGATGTGATATTGTTTTTTGTGGATGCAAAGCAGGGGATTGTTCCGGCAGATTTTGAGGTGGCTGACATGCTGCGCCGGGCAGGCAAGCCTATCATCACTGTTGTCAACAAGGCAGATACCAAAAATGACGAGCAGGCGGTATACGATTTTTATACTCTCGGCACAGACCAGCTTTTCGCGATATCCGCGGCTCAGGGCCTTGGCCTTGGCGACCTTCTAGATGCGGTGATCGCCAATTTTGACGAAACGGAATCCGAGGAAGAAGGGGAGTCGATACGGATAGCGGTGGTCGGCAAGCCAAATGTAGGAAAATCGTCACTTGTCAACAAGATCATTGGCGAGGCAAGGACGATCGTATCCGATATCGCGGGCACCACCCGCGACGCGATCGACGTGCCGTTTTCGCGTGACGGAAAAGATTTTGTGTTGATTGATACAGCAGGCATTAGGAAAAAGGCGCGCATAGAGGACAAATCGATCGAACGATACAGCGTGATACGCTCTTTCGCAGCGGTGCGGCGCGCAGACGCTGTAGTTGTGATGATCGACGCGCTAGAGGGCATTACCGAGCAGGACGTTAAGATTGCCGGCTTTGTTCACGAGGAAGGAAAACCGTGCGTAATTGCCGTTAATAAATGGGATGCAGTTGATAAAGATACGTACACAATAGGTAAATACAATAAGGATATTGCGCATGAACTTGCCTTTATGAGCTACGCAAAGACGGTATATATATCTGCGGTAACGGGGCAGCGCATCGGAAAGCTGTTTGAAGCGCTGATGCAGGCAAGAGAGAACACCCTGCGGCGCATACCGACAGGGCTTTTAAACGAGTGTCTCACAGAGGCGATATCGATGGTAGAGCCGCCGTCCGACAAAGGCCGGCAGCTAAAAATCTATTACGCGACACAGGTATCGACCGCTCCGCCGTATATTGTGGTTTTCGTCAACGACGGCCGGCTGATGCATTTTTCGTATCTTCGGTATCTGGAGAATTATATAAGAAAATCGTTTGATTTTTCGGGCACGCCCTTAAAGGTTGCTGCCAGAAACAAAACTGATAAAAATGGCAAGGGAGTCTAGCGGTATGGTGTGGATGTATATTTTAAGCGCGGTGATCGGGTATTTCATCGGTTGCATTTCTTTCGGGTACATAACCGGAAAGCTATTCAAAGGCAAAGACATCAGAGACGTCGGAAGCGGAAACGCGGGTACTGCTAACGTCATTAGGAACTACGGGTGGGCGATTGGGCTTATTACGTTTATCGGCGATGTATTTAAAGGGGCTGCCTCTGCGCTGGTAGGGTTTGCACTTTGTGGGACCGTCGGCGTTTTTATCGGTGGTCTGGCCGCCGTTCTCGGACATATCTGGCCGGTATTTTTAAAATTCAGGGGCGGCAAGGGAGTTGCGACAAGCCTCGGCGTATTTCTTGTGATGATGCCCTATCAGGCGTTGGCCGTGTTTGGGCTATGCGTTATCGTAATCGCGCTGACAAAAACGATGTCTATCGGATCGCTAATAGGCACCGCGCTGATGGTTGTATGCTCGCTTGTGTTTTATTTCGGAGATATTTGGAATCACGTAGTTAGCGTGCTGCTGCTGCTGCTCGTGCTATATTCCCACAGGGCAAACATCAAAAGGCTTGCTGAGGGCAAAGAGAACCAGCTATAACGGAGGGGTGTATGCTGCAGATTATCATTATTATCGCTGTGGTCGCGGCTGACCAGCTTGTAAAGTTTTTAGTCTCGCCGGTGCTTCAAGCATTACCAGGAGAAACGCTGCCGGTGATACAGAACGTTTTTCACCTGACCTATGTCGAAAACACGGGTGCTTCTTTCGGAATACTTCAGGGATCGCGGGTTTTCTTTATCATTGTGACGATCATCGTGCTGATCGTCGCAGCGGTGCTTATGATAAGGACGCACCGCTCGCAGTCGCTTTTTTTGAAGATCACGCTGTCCCTTGTCATCGGGGGCACTCTTGGGAATTTTGTGGACAGGATCATCTACGGTTTTGTGCGCGACATGTTTGATTTTCGGCTGATTCATTTTTGGGTATTCAATGTTGCCGATATGTGCCTCGTCATCGGTGCTATCCTTCTCGGGATCTACATACTGTTCATCTACAAGGAACAGGACAAAAAGAGCTTATTCGAGCGGCGCGAAAAAACAAAGGAAAATGATGAACACATCCGATAAGTAAAATAACCGCCGCTATATAATGCAGCTTAAAATCTCGTCGGCTGTGATTTGATATATACAGCCGTCTGCATGCGCTTGTTCAAGCGCATTTTTTATATCGTTTTCATTATAGCGGCACCCAATAAGGCTTTCTTCCAGAAGCTTTAGCCCTTCTGTTGCGAAAAAGTCGCCGTAAAAACGGATGTTTACGATAAAGCCGTTTTTAACAAACGACTGAACGGTGAGCTTGCCGCCCGCAAACCGGTTTTCTTTGGTGATATTGAATTTTGGGTTTTTACCGAAGTTCCATTCCCAGCTGTCAAACTGAGAACGTTTGATTTCGCCTGCCCTTACAATGTCTTTTAGAGTCGGTTCATATATGTCCATGTCATGCAGCAGGTGATTTAGCATAACATCGCGGAACTGAACGCTGCTCATCGGCTTTCTTAAATGCTCTGCTACGTTGGTGACCCGTTGGCGGACAGATTTTATGCCTTTTGAAACAACCTTATCATCGTCTACGCCAAGCGCGCACACCAGCGCCTCAAGGTCTGTATCAAACAGTATCGATCCGTGATGCAGCAGAGCATTTTTACCAATGTGCTGCGCATTGCCCGAAAATTTCTTTCCGCCGATCATAAGATCGTTGCGGCCGCTTAATTGCGCCTCGACCCCGATCGAAGAGAGAGCGTCAAGGATCGGCTGGGTAAACGCAGCGAACCCTATCCTTTGTGCGGAGTGTTTAATGATAAACGAAAACTGCCAGCCGTTCATATCCGTATAGATCGTGCCGCCGCCCGTGAT
>JBMNOU010000102.1:0-5131 GCA_050943215.1 Christensenellales bacterium
TAATATAAAATTATTTTCCTTAATATATTCAGTCAGGTATAGTTTGTTCCAAGGCGTATACAGTAAATTAATATCAAATAGTTTATAAGCCTCTTTGCGGAAATCCTCTTTGTTAGTAAAAACGGCATCAGGATATGAAATATTTTGTCTTAAATAACTTGTACTGCTATAATAGGTATCGATATAAAATCCAGTAACGACAAACTGCGCACTATGAGATTCGGCTAAATGATACATTTCCTCAAGCATATTGGGCTCGGCCCAATCATCGGAATCCATAAAATAAAGATATCTGCCTTTTGCGATATCAATACCTACATTACGTGCACTCGGCGCTCCGCCATTAGGTTTGTGAATAACACGAATGCGATGATCCTTTTGCGCATATTCATCACATATTTCCCCACTATTGTCGGGACTGCCGTCGTCAACTATGATAAACTCATAGTCGGTTAGTGTCTGGGAAAGAATGCTTTCTATCGCCTTACCAACATACTTCTCCACCATGTAGACCGGCATAACTATGCTGATTTTAATTGGATTTCCCATATTCACCAATAAGCTCATCAGGATGCCTATGCATCATAACCCTTTTACTCCGCCAATTGTGAATTCTCCGGCAGAGCAGCTGAACCCCTTCATTATCTGTTTAATAAATAATATCATACATTAGTACACAGTGCAATCCGGAATCATATGGATGTTGCTTTGTCAATATAAAATCTATGTTTAACCAATCGCTTTTATATTGTTTTAAAGGTTCAATCAAGATACTTAATCAGACTGGCGTAGATTATTGATTACCCTTCTTCCTATTGAATCATATATCAATGAATACTCATTCATTTCGCTTAAGCTATAACAGTTTCTCCCATCCAGAATAACCGGCCGTCTCATGTTTAAAAACTCTTTTGGGTTTAGTTTTTTAACCTCTGGCCATTCAGTTAAAATAAAGCAAATATCCGCTTCCGCAAGCGCATCTTCAATCGAATCGCAATAGATTGGCATATCGTTAAAAAACTTTCTAAAATTGTTTACAGCTACCGGATCCCACACCTTAACTTTGACCCCGTCATCAAGCAAGATCGGTATTATGTCCAATGACGGAGCTTCCCGAAGATCATCGGTACCCGGCTTAAACGTAAGCCCTAGCACAGCAGCTGTAAGCCCATCCAAACTGTCATAATATTTTCGGGCTTTTTTTATTAGCCTGATTTTTTGATTCTGATTGATTTCGACCGCTGCCTTTACGGTTTTTATTTCGTTATCATAATAATTAGATATCCAATGCAGTGCTTTGGTATCCTTGGGAAAACAAGATCCGCCATATCCTATCCCTGCACGCAAAAACTTTTCTCCGATACGTGGATCCATCCCCATTCCTTTCGAAACGTCATCGATATCCGCACCAAGAATTTCGCATAGGTTTGCAATCTCATTGATATACGATATTTTTAATGCCAAAAAGTCGTTGGATGCGTATTTTATCATTTCAGCACTGCACAGATCGGTAAACAATACAGGCAGCTCCATTTTTTTATATACATTCTCCATCACTTTTTTTGCGTATTCTGATGCGGTTCCCACGACGATACGGCTTGCGCCAAGCATATCCTGAACCGCTGTTCCTTGTGACAAAAACTCCGGGTTGGATACGATTTCTATACGGACATCATTCTTTTTATTTTTGTCCATAAATAACTGCATCTTATTATTTGTGCCAATCGGCACTGTTGATTTGACCGCCACCACGCAATCTGCATCAATACATTTGGCGATCTGTTCAGCTACGGCATAAATAAAGCTAAGGTTCGCCGATCCATCTGCCTTTTCCGGTGTCCCGACAGCGATAAAAATCACATCTGATCCGTGATATGCCTGTGCACTATCCGTCGTAAACGTCATCCGCTCTTTATTCTGCTCAAGGATTTCACTTAGTCCGGGTTCATAAATAACGCTCTCTCCTGCATTAAGCTTGTCAATTTTTTGCTTGTCAATATCCACACAAACCACATTGTGTCCGATGTGTGCCAATATAGCTGCTGTAACCAAACCGACATATCCCGTACCTGCTACTGCGATGTTCATTTCTTTTTTCTCCTTAACCTGTTTCGCACCAATTGTATACCAAACCTGATGGTATATTTAAATCCGTATTCTTTTATTCCCCGGAAGAATTTTAAAATCATGCGAGGAACAAAGGTGATAAATCTGCCTATCCTATAGGAACGATAGTCAAAATTTTTGTTTTTCTTTTTCAGGTTTCTCAGTTTCTTTTGCGAATCATATATCATATCCATCAGATATGTAACCATTGGGGTGTTTTTTATGCGTTGATATTGGGCATATTCGCGTGTATGATAAAAATAATCCTCTGGAAAATCCAATATGCCAAGTTCGTTAAAATACTCGTCTTTGAGCTTATTGTATAGTTTCTCAAAAGTTTCGCTGCCTATTGTATTTAAATTCCATAAAGAAAAGTGCAGCGCATAGTTGATATAGCTTTGCTTGACATCTTCGTATATCCCTATCTTTTTCAATCTGTCTCTTAAAGCCACTAAAGCAAAATAAAAACATTCCCATGATTGCTCGCGCGTTACGGACAGCGAATTTGCCATGCTTTTTCTGTGATGAGCCAGCACCCTTTGCAATACGGCAATTCTTTGCGCGCATGTCAGCGCAGCAAAAACAAAATACAGATCGTTAGTCGTCCGTTGCTCCTGAAAACTCAATTGATTTGATAGAACGAACTCTCTTTTGTAAAGTTTATCCCAGGCCCATCCATTGAAAACCTTAAAAATATCTTTCTTTATATCTTTGTATGTAAACACCCTTTTTTCGGGCAACAGGTTGTCTTTGATTGTCCACATGCTTGGTTCAAAACGTTTGCGCTCATTGTTATAAAAATCAGACCTGAATACTACAAAATCCGCCTCATACTCTTTGCATTTTATATAAGCCTCTCTAAGCATATCCAGTTCAAAAAAATCATCCGAGTCCAAAAACGAAAGATATTCTCCCCTAGCTATCTTTAAACCGTTATTGCGCGCAGCGCCTGCCCCCGCATTTTCCTGATCAATGACGGTGATCCTTCCGTCCTTTTGTGCATATTCTTCTAATATATCGTGAGAACCATCCGTTGAACCATCGTTAACGCAGATGATTTCGATATCTTTGAGTGTTTGATTGACGATGCTGTCAAGGCACTGTCGCAGATATGGCTCAACATTATAAACAGGTAATATGACAGAAACCTTTATATCCGATAATCCCATTTTTATCTTCCCTCGAGCTTCTTTAAAAATTTTTGCAGCATCAGCCGTAAAGTATAGTTAATGCCATGGTCTTTGCAGCATTTAAAAAACCCGAAAATCTTATTATTTTTTTTGATTTTAGCAGCAGTCTTTTTATCATTTACGGGCAAAAAATTCTTTATCTTTAAATAATCCTTATACCATCTGCAATTAATTAACTTATCTTTAAAAACAGATACATCAAGCTGATCAATAAACGCTTTGGTTTGGGTAAATATCTCTTCTTCTAAGACATGCTCTCTTTGATACTTTCGGTACCACGCAAATATGTCCTGTAATTCGCTCTCTAATATACATAATAACTCTTTGTGCGCAAGAAAGGCACTTTGCTGCTTTATGATATCATAGGATTTAAAATGACAATCAAAGTTTTTTGCGCGGCCTGCAACAAGCGACCCGGGAACGTTAACTCTATGATATAAAAAATAATAATCTATAAACATCACAGACTTAGAGTTAATAATAACCTCATTATAAAAGGATCGATCATTTACGCATATAAGGTGATTAAAACGAATATCGTTTTCCACTAAAAAACTGCGTTTATATATACCCGACCAGGGCGCCACAGCTACTCTTACAAATTTATCAGGCATATCGTAAAAATTTGTTATTTTATTAAAGTCTTTCGAATCTAACGATTTAAGAGAATACCATGAGTTAGGCAATATCTGTTGTGTCTTGGCATCAACTGCATACGCTTTGGCCTTTAGTAAATCGAGATCATTTGATTTAGCTTGTTCATACAAAACTTCATATGCATCTAAAACCATATAATCGTCTGCATCGAGAAAGTGGACATATTCTCCCGTTGCTGCCGCTAACCCCCGATTACGTGTCGCACCCGCCTTTAGATTGGTCTCATTTATTAATACTGTGACACGATCATCTTTCTTGGCATATTCCTTTAAGATGTCTGCAGAGTGGTCACTTGAGCAATCATCCACACAAATAATCTCAATCTCTTTTAAAGATTGATTCAGCAAACTTTCAATATTTTGGGTGAGAAACTTAGCTGCGTTATAAACAGGAATAATTACAGATATTTTTGGAATATTAGCTGTCATTAATACCACCTAAATTAACGATTAAAAAATCTTTTTGCTTTCCGTTTTATTTTTTTAAAAGTTCCGTATCCTTTAAATCGGCGTATTTTATCTGAAGAATAATCCCCTTTTTGCGTTTGGGTTTTAACAAAGAATTTCTCCGGCTCATTTATCACCTGATCAAGTCTTTTCCATTCTCCCGGAGAAAATAATGCTTTATCCAATTCACCATTTTTATGTGCCAATTGAAATTCCTCACTGAAATGTTCAATAAACATTGCCTTAAATTCATCCGCCACGCGCTTGTACGTTGCCCAATAATTAGAATATTTTTTATATGAATATATATATATATACTTTTCTTTTAGTTCCGGGTTGCGATCTAAAAAATCCCTGATGTATATATATTCATCCCTTATGCAAAAAACTTTGGATTTGCTTTTCACTGAGGAATTGGGGTTGTCCCGTCTATTCATATAAAAAGGCTTATCCACAAAAAAAACTCTTGAGGCTCGGCAAAATGTCTGAAAATAAAAACCATTATCCTGATATGAAGCACCCGGCGTTTCATTGTGCCTGATATTATATTTATTTATAAACTCTCTTTTATATATACCGCTCCAGGTATTCATAATGAATTTAAAAACCTCGATATTCTCTTCTGGATTAAGTACCTGATTATAATAATTTTTTTTGCCATGGGATAAATCATTATAATCGAGCTGAAGCTTGCCGTCTTCCTTAGTAAACCTATAAAAATCTGCTTTGATA
>JBMNOU010000103.1:0-5080 GCA_050943215.1 Christensenellales bacterium
GATGAAAAAAGGACGGTTCTATTTATTCTGCACAAGATCGGTGAAAATCCAGATCCATTCCAGATGACGTACGATCCAAAACAGTTGAAGGAAATTATTGAATATATCCATTCAAATGAGGATATATTTCAGGTCATTCCCTACTCCGGTTTATTTTCCTGACCAGTATCGAAAACTAGCCCTAAAATAGTCTCCTGGGATGTTTCTTAGGAAGCCCCCCCGATCGACGCTGCTGGAACAAAGTATTAACGTAACAGGTTTTCTAATAAAATTTATCAATAACGTTGCAAATGCAACGCATCTTTTCCTTGTTATGCCATATACTTAATTTGGATACATTAACAAATATATATCTAAGGAGGGTTTACTATGTCCAATATGTTTTGCTTTCAATGCGAGCAAACGGCAGGGGGAAGAGGCTGCACATCAGCTGGCGTTTGCGGAAAAAAACACCCGACTGCCAAGCTTCAGGATGAGCTTACGGGTGCGCTGATCGGCCTTGCGCAATCTGCCGCAGGCAGTACGCTAACGGACGGTATTTACAGAACAATTATGGAAGGGTTATTTACCACAGTTACAAACGTCAACTTTGATGATGACGCGATCAGCCTCAAAATCGAAAAGACTCTTAACGTAAAAAAGGAACTGGATAAACATGATAAAGTAGCGTGTTATGATATGCAAAATCTATGGAACGCGGAAGAAGATATCCGATCGCTCAAATCTCTGATTCTGTTCGGTATTCGCGGCATGGCTGCATATGCATATCACGCGTACGTTTTGGGATATCAGGATAAAGACGTTAATAAATTTTTTATTTTTGCGCTTAATGCAATCGGCAATGAAATGCAAGTGGAGGCTCTGCTTAATGTTGTCATGCAGACAGGCGATATTAACTTAAAATGCATGGCGTTACTCGATAAAGCCAATACTGAAACTTTTGGCCACCCTGTTCCAACAAGAGTTCCTCTTTCCATCGAAAAGGGACCGTTTATTGTTATTTCTGGACATGATCTAAAGGATCTCCATCAGCTTCTTGAGCAAACAAAAGACAAAGGTGTTAATGTATATACACACGGCGAGATGCTCCCCGCACATGCCTATCCGAAACTTAAAGCGTATTCCCATTTGAAAGGCAACTTCGGCACTGCGTGGCAGAATCAACAAAAAGAATTTGCTGAAATTCCGGCGCCCGTGCTGTTTACGACAAACTGCATTATGCCAGTTAAGCCAAGCTACGCGGATCGTATCTATACGACCGAGGTCGTCGCGTATCCCGGGATGGTGCATATTGGCGATGACAAAGATTTTACGCCTATTATCGAAAAAGCTTTGGAACTTGGCGGTTACTCCGAAGAGAAAAAAATGGCGGGCATTAACGGCGGTGAATATGTGACAACCGGTTTTGCGCAGAATACGGTACTGGATGTTGCAGACAAGGTGGTAGAAGCCGTCAAAGCGGGCGCTATCCGGCACTTCTTTCTTGTAGGTGGATGCGACGGTGCAAGACCCGGCCGGAATTATTATACCGAGCTTGTTAAGCAGACGCCGAACGATACAATTATTTTAACGCTGGCATGCGGAAAATACCGCTTTAACGACCTTGACCTCGGCGAGATTGGGGGCTTGCCGCGCATTATGGATATGGGCCAGTGCAACGATGCTTACAGCGCAATTAGGGTAGCTTTAGCGCTTGCCGATTCGTTTGGCTGCGGCGTTAATGATCTGCCGCTCACGCTGGTGCTCTCATGGTACGAACAAAAGGCGGTTTGCATATTGCTGACGCTGCTTGCAATTGGCATAAAAAACATCTATATTGGGCCTACGCTGCCGGCGTTTATTTCGCCGAACATACTTTCTGTGCTTGTCGATAAATTTGATCTAACGCCGATATCGACGCCAGAAGAAGACCTTAAAAAAATACTCGGGTAAAACAAAAGATAATAGAAAAAGAGCCGCTGTTTAAGATAGCGGCTCTTTGATGCGTAACCTTAATTCTAAAAGCAAATCCTCGCGGCTATAGACGGGCTTCCTGCACGCATAGTTTTCGCACACAAACCCCGCGAATGGTTTGTCAGTTTTGTATTGCGTAAGCTCCGGAAACACCATGTCCATTTCATCGCTTTTATCGTAATAGATAACTGTGGTAAATGGTAAGAAATCTTTTATGATTGTCTTATACGTATCAACAGCTTCAAGATCGTCCTTTCGCGCCGCAATAACGACCTGGCTGTGCGGTACTACGCTTACAAGCAGCGATGATATAAAATGCACATGCGCTCCGGGCGCCTCCGCCGCAATTGAAAGAAACCCTTGGGTAGCGGACTCTAGCATCTGACGATAGAATTCTTCGCCCAATAAATTATACAATCTTAACAGGCACGCAACAGCACAGGAATTGCCGGATGGCATTGCGCCATCATACTCGTCCCTCGGGCGTACGAACAGTTCTTCCTTCCCTTTTCTGACCATAAAAAACCGGTTCGCCTGTTCATCCCAAAAAAACTTAATCATATCTTGCGCCATCGTAACTGCATTTTTTAGATACTTTATATCGCGTGTTGCGGTATACAATGAGATCAGCCCATTTGCCATATTCGCGTAGTCTGCAAGAAAACTTTTTGAAGACCGCATACCGTCCTTATACACTCCGGATAACCCGCTGTTTTCATCTATCATATTGATGAGGATAAAATCGGCCGCTTCTATGGCGCTGATGATATAATTATCGTTTGAAAAGACCGTTCCCGCACGCGCAAGCGCCTCAATCATCAGCCCGTTCCAAGACGCCAATACTTTGGTATCTTTGAATGGCCGTATCTTCTTTTGCCTCGCTTTAAAAAGCTTTTGTATAACGGCAGATTCAAGCTCTCCGCCCCCTGCATGCGCATTCAATAAATTGAGTATGTTCTTTCCCTCGAAGTTCCCACGTTTTGTAACACCGTAGCGCGCTTCCAATAAACACAGCTCGTTCTCGGAACACAATTCTTTTAGCTCGTTATAATCCCATACATAATATTTTCCTTCGACGTTTTCGGAATCTGCATCTTCTGCGGAAAAAAACCCGCCTTCGGGAGATTTCATATCGCGCAGTATATATGCGCATATTTTTTGTGCAATATCCCCATAAAATGGCCGGCCCGTTGCCGCAAAACATTCCGTATATGCGCTTATAAGCATTGCGTTGTCATAAAGCATCTTTTCAAAGTGTGGTACAAGCCATTTGCTGTCGGTTGAATACCTCGAAAAACCATACCCGATATGGTCAAAAATACCGCCCCTGTACATATGCTCAAGCGTTTTTTCTGTCATATCCAACGCTTTTTCTTTGTGGTAAGCCTTCCAATATCGCAAAAGGTATAGCAGATAATGCGGAGTCGGGAACTTAGGGCTGCCGGAAAATCCGCCGTATGCCTCTTCATATGAATTTTCAATATGGCCGTATGCTTTATCGATTATTTTCTGCGCGTCTGCCGCTTGGCCCTGAGGCCTTCCCCGGTTGTCATTGAACAATTCTAATATATCGTAACTGTGTTTAATCAGTTCTGCCCTGTTTTTTTGCCATAGCGTGATGATCCGTGCCAGCAGTTCGGTCATCCCGATTCGGCCATATATCGTTTCTTTGGGCAGATAAGTCCCAGCAAAAAAAGGCTTTTTTTCAGCTGTCATGATGATTGTTAGCGGCCATCCGCCGCTGCCCGTCATTGCCTGGCAGACATTCATGTAGACTTCGTCAATATCCGGCCGCTCCTCCCTGTCCACCTTAACGGATACAAAACCGGCATTTAGGATAGCTGCCACGTCTGCATCCTCAAAACTTTCATGCGCCATCACATGGCACCAATGGCAGGTTGAATACCCGATGGACAGGAATATGGGCTTATCTTCTTGCTTTGCTTTTTCAAACGCCTCAGAGCTCCACGGGTACCAATCCACGGGGTTATGGGCGTGTTGAAGTAGATAAGGTGAAGTTTCACGGATAAGCTTATTCGTATATTGATTGTTAGACATAGCAGTCACCCCCATAAAGAGTATATCGTGTTTAAGATACCCTGTTTACCAAATATTTATAAGATGATAGAATTAGAATAACAAACTTAAGTATGAAATTCTATGGATTCTTTCGATCATAATAAGATCCATCAGTGAAATTTGCATCAGAAATCTTAAAACCTCAAGGATTATTCCGAAAAGGCAAATCAAGAATCTGGCTGGATGATCATTGGTTGGTTTACCACAGTTGTTGATTTCAACCTTCGGGACTCTCAAAAGGCACACATTCAAACATTGGTATTAATTTTAACTGGCATAAAAGTGACTCCTTTTCTTTCGATTATGGATATAGGGAAAAAGACCTTGTTTCTGCTGATAATCCTATGTGGTATAAAATGGTTTATGCTTTTGCCAAGAACCCCTTAAAAGATATAAAACGAGAAAGCCACTAAACCAACATTGTATATTTTTGGCTAATGTATTATAATAATAATTATTGGTTATATCATAAGGGGTATAATTATGTATTGTACAAAATGTGGCAAGCAATCGCTTGATAATGAAGGACAGTTTTGTGCTTACTGTGGAAGGCCGCTTGTTAATGAAATAAAGGCTAATAGCAACTCGGTAAATAGTGTTAGTCAGAGTACTACTAAAGATCATCCATCGGGCTTTCTTTGGCCAATAATACTACTGTGTACTCGCTCCGTTATGTGGGCAATAGCAGCTATTATGTTTATGGCGATTTCTCCTGCTATCTCAACATGGAATATTGTTTGGACAATTTTCGGTTTTTACGTGATATATAAAATATATAAAAGGAATGTTCGTTGGTATAACTCGGCTTTATGTATAACAGGGGTCGATGCTGTATGGTTATTGTTTAGTTTTTTCAGTACTGCTAATATTCATCAATTATTCTTATACATATCAATTATCGATATTATTACTTTCGTATTGTTATTAGTTAACAAGAAGTACTTTATAAATGTTGCGAAATGAAAAAGTGCAGACAATAATCTACTTTTCTCTATAATTGGATTTATAGTTCGGAACCATTAGTCAGCTATTCTCAGAACATTAATAA
>JBMNOU010000104.1:0-4981 GCA_050943215.1 Christensenellales bacterium
CGAGTATTGTACGGAGAGAGCCGCCCATATTCTCAACAGATATAAAAAGTCATTGAATGGTTCCAATATACTCATTCTCGGCGTGGCTTACAAGCAAGATATTGATGATTATCGTGAAAGTCCCGCTCTACCGGTTATTGATATTCTGAAAGAAAAGGGAGCAAACATAAAATATTTTGACCCCTATATCTCTGAATATAAATATAAAGGAGAGAAACATCTAGGCGAAAAGAAATTGACCAAAGAGCTTCTTGAAGCTGCCGATTTGGTGATGGTCACAGCAGCCCACACCAATGTCGATTACGATTTTGTACAACAACACTCCAAGTTCATTTTTGATACCAAAAACGCAATGAAAAGTGTTGTAAACAGGGAAAACATAGAGTTGCTATAAAACGTTGCAAGGTACGGGATGCGGGATACGAGGTGTTGGTTACGGGGTGCGAGGTACCACTAAAAGCGTAATAAGCAACATGCACCGATAAAAACTAAAATCTTAACCCAGAACTAAATATGAAATCTATTTGCGTAATAGGTGGCGGCAGATGGGGACAGAATCATATCCGAACTCTCTTTGAAATGGGAAATTTAGGTGGCATCGTCGAGGCCAATCCTAAAAGATTGCAAGAACTTCTGGAGCAATATCCGGTAAAAGGTTTTCAGGATGTGGAAATGGCTCTAAAAGAGGATTTTGACGGATTTACCATAGCTGCACCTGCACCTCTTCATTACGATATCGCCAAACTTTTGTTGGAACACGGCAAAAGCGTATTGGTGGAAAAACCTATGACGCTCTCTTCCGAAACTTCGCTCGAATTGGTAGAGTTAGCCAAAGCGAAAGGTGCGCAACTCATGGTGGGTCATGTCCTGCTGTTTCATCCCGCAATTGTCAAAATCAAAGAGTTGATAGATAACGGAAAAATTGGCGAACTATACTATATCTACTCCAATCGCTTGAATTTGGGTACGGTACGAACTGAGGAAAACGTCTTTTGGTCTTTTGCGCCGCACGACATTTCAGTTTTGAACTATTTTGTTGGGGAAATTTCTGAGTGCATCGAATCGAAAGGAGCAAAGTTTTTGCAGAAAAACGTGTATGACTACACTATGACACAACTGACCTACCCAAATAACATTCATGCACATATTTTTGTCTCCTGGCTTCATCCCTTCAAAGAACACCGCATGGTGGTAATTGGAAGCAGAGGTATGATTTCTTTCGAAGATTCATCGCCTGAAAAAGAGATCAAGTTCTACAATAAACATATCGAGTTTGAACAGGGGATTCCGATTAAGGTTGAAAATCCTACCGAGATTATTCCATACGAACAAAAGCAACCTCTTACCGAGGAGTTAAAATATTTTGTGGAAAATCTGGATAAAAAAATCGAAATTGCCGATGGGCGGTCAGGGTATGAAGTGGTGAAAGTATTGGAAAAGGCACAGGAATTAATTGACGAAAAACAATAGTGGAAAAGGATTATTTTGTTCACGAAAGCAGTTACATCGATGAAAATGTAACAATAGGAAAAGGCACGAAGATTTGGCATTTCTGTCATATTCAAAAAAATGCCGTTTTGGGCGAAAACTGTGCGCTCGGACAAAACGTGAATGTGGCCAACAATGTGAAGATTGGTAACGGAGTGCGAATACAGAACAATGTTTCGGTATATGAGGGTGTGGAATTGGAGGACAATGTTTTCTGTGGCCCTTCATGCGTATTTACAAATGTTGTTACACCGCGCTCTCACTATTCCGTTCATGGAGTTTATGCCAAAACGCTCGTTAAATGGGGAGCCTCAATTGGAGCAAATGCAACCATCGTCTGCGGACATACTGTAGGGCGGTGTGCATTGATAGCTGCCGGAGCGGTAGTCACCAAAGATGTAAAAGACCACGCACTTATGGCAGGAGTACCTGCTAAACAGATTGGCTGGGTATGTGAATGTGGAGAACGCTTGCCTGACAATTTAGTTTGTCCCAAATGTGGAAAAAAATATAAAGAATCAAATAACGGATTAATTGAACTATAAGTGGTACGGGGTGCGAGTTTCGCGGTACGGGGTACTTACGCAAAGCGTACTGAGTAATAAAAAACAAAACATATGCAATTCAGAGATTTAGTAAAACAGTATAATGTGTTAAAGCCGGAAATAGATAAGGCTATGATAGATACGGCTGCATCAGGCGGCTACATTATGGGTAAAGCAGTAAAAGAACTGGAAGCATCTTTAGCTGAGTATGTTGGTGTAAAACACTGTATAGCTTGTGCCAACGGAACGGATGCACTTACTCTTGCTCTTAAAGCCTGGGGCATTGGAGCAGGCGATGCCGTATTCGTGCCCGATTTCACCTTCTTTGCATCGGCTGAAGTTGTCTCTTTGGAGGGCGCTACACCCGTTTTTATAGATATAGACGAAGATACATTCAACATAGATGTAAAAAGTCTTGAAAAAGCCATTGAAAAAACCATAAAAGAAGGGAAGCTGACTCCCAGGGTGATTATTACAGTAGATCTATTCGGACTCCCTGCCGATTATTATGCTGTACAGAAAATCGCAGACAAGTACAATTTGCTCATTTTGGAAGATGGAGCACAAGGCTTTGGCGGTAAAATCAACGGCCGTCTGGCATGCAGTTTTGGCGATATCTCCACGACATCATTTTTCCCTGCGAAACCGCTCGGTTGCTATGGAGATGGCGGAGCAGTTTTCACCAACAATGATGAGTGGGCCAAAATCATGGATTCTTTGAGGGTACATGGCAAGGGTTCATTCAAATACGACAATGTTCGCATCGGTTTAAACTCCAGATTGGATACTCTGCAAGCTGCTATTTTGCAAGTGAAGTTTGACGCTTTCAAAAAATACGAAGTGGAAGACATCAATAAGGCGGCGGCTATCTATACGGAAAAACTGAAAGGCATAGTAAAAACGCCTGTTATCCCTGAAGGCTACTACTCCAGCTGGGCGCAATACACCATTCAGTTGAAAAACAGAGAACAGAGAGACGGCTTGCAGGCCTATCTGAAAGAACAGGGTATCCCCAGTATGGTTTATTATCCAACCCCCATGCATGGGCAAACTGCCTATAAAGATTTAAATTATCCTGCCGACAGCAACCCTGTTACACAAAGGATATGTGGTACGGTGCTGTCATTGCCTATACACCCCTATATAACAAGAGAGGATATAGAGAAGGTATGTAAATTTGTAGTATCATACGTGTGATTAGACTTACGAGACATAAGATCCTTATTTTAGTCAGCGATTTTATAATTGCCCTGTTTGCCTTTGGAATACTATATCAATTTGGCAAATTGCCCTACTGGTATTATCCTGTATTATCTGCTTTGTTATGGGTGATTTTAGGGATTGTTTCACAAAAGTTGCGCTTCAGTTATTATAAACGAATGTGGTATGCATGGATGGGAATATTTCTGCAAACGGTTTTTGCAGGTTTCCTCATTTTTTTGCTCTACAGACTTATTATCCCGGGATGGCAATACCATTACTCCATGGTTACCGTATTGGTGATTATTATACTCCTCGAGGTGTTGCTTTATGCCCTTTTCAGAAGATTTGTTTATAAAAAGATACCCTATTTTTACGAAGAGCCTGTTTTGGATGATGTGCAGGAGAAGGGTGTAAATCCTTTGGAAGATAAGAAGGAGGCTCCTCTAAATGGAGATGTGGAAAAAATCATATCTCTTATCCGCGAAATGCCGCGGGATATTGACAATTTTGGAGATAAGATGAGGGCAATGGAACATCTTTTTTCCGATGACACTATGTTTTTAGAAAGCAGCAATCCGGAAGTGGTACTCTATTCCAGGCTAAAAGACCCACATTTGGTTGTATATTTGCGCTCATTAAACAGAATCAGGCATATCAACACATTATTTGCAAATATCAATCAGAGTTTGTCAGACAGAGGGTGCATCGCCTGTCACTGTGTAACATCTGCATTGCATCGTGAAAAGGTCTTACGACAAAGTCCGCCGGTTATCAATAGAATGGTATATGCGTTGGATTTTTTCTGGCATCGTGTCTGTTCAAAACTTTCATTTACACGCCCTTTCTATTTTTGGGTTACGGGCGGCAGGTCGCGGGTACTGACACGTGTAGAGGTGTTGGGAAGACTATATCGGGCAGGATTTGAGGTAATACATGAAGAGGTGCATAACGGACGATTTTATATGGTTGCCACCAAGATAAAAAAGCCTATTCGTGACGATAAACCTTCAAACGGCATGTTGATTCGTCTGCAGCGACAGGGAAAGGGAGGCAAGATCATAGGTGTTTATAAATTCAGAACCATGTATGCCTATTCCGAATATTTGCAACCCTATATTTATAAACAGCAGGGGCTTGCAACAGGCGGAAAGATATTAGACGATTACAGGGTAACTCCCTTAGGTCGTTTTTTGCGGAAAACCTGGATGGATGAACTGCCCATGTTGATCAATTGGATGAAAGGTGAACTTAAAATAGTAGGGGTGCGTCCATTAAGTGCTCATTATCTCAATCTTTATGATGAAGATTTGAAAGAGTTGCGAATCAAAACCAAACCGGGACTTTTACCACCTTTCTATGCAGATATGCCGAAAACCTTGGAAGAGATACAAGAGAGCGAACGGAAATATTTAAATGCATATTTTAAAAGCCCAATACGTACCGATTGGAGGTACTTTTGGAAAATATTACGTAATATTGTGGTGAAAGGGAAGAGAAGTCAGTAAGAAAACGGTCTGAATATCCGATATAAATGAATAAAACAATGAAAATACTAATAACCGGGGGAGCCGGATTTATAGGGAGTAATCTTTGCGAATATTTTGTACAAAAAGGTTACGATGTTGTTTGTTTGGATAATCTCGCCACAGGATTTAAGCGCAATATAGAACCGTTGCTAAGTAAGCCCAACTTCACTTTTGTTGAGGGAGATATTCGTGACATGGAAGTTTGCAAAAAGGCACTAA
>JBMNOU010000106.1:0-4781 GCA_050943215.1 Christensenellales bacterium
AAGCAGCATATTTAGCAGTGGGAAGAATATTTAAATCCTATAACGCTCTTAGAAAAAGTATTATAAAAATTCTAGAAAAGCTAATAATGGACGAAAGCGAGAGGATACGTCAAAGTGTCATTTACTCCTGCGGAGAAATTGCAATAAACGATTTTTCTATTGTGGAGCATATAATTGAAGCGGGATTAAGAGACAAGCATCATTCTGTAAGAAATGCTGTTATTGGCTCCCTTAAAAAATCAGGGCAGAAGGATCATATACCAGTAATTGATTTTTGCAAAAAACATATACTTTCCTCAGGTGCTGAAATTCGCAAACAAGCCTGTCATGGATTAGAGCTTCGTGGAAGGACACATCCGCAGGATATTATTTTTGTATTAAAGCTTTTGCAGTATGAAAAAGTAAAGCGCGTACGAGATATGCTTATCCATGTTTTAGGACAAATAAGCTACAAAAAAGACTGCTTTGGATATGTGATAAATCAACTAAAAACTTGGGAAAACGAGGAGATTTATCTACTTGCCTGTAAAGAAATAATTAAAGTACATGGAAAATATGAAAAATTCAGCGCGTTTACCCAAAATGAAATTATTGAGTATTTTATAAAAGAAGGATATAACCCGTGATAAGAGAGCTAAATATTGCAGAACGTTTGAAACTTTTTTAAATAATGACTTAGATGGGGTGAGATCTCATACAAACAAAACAAAACCCGATCAGATTTATCTCCAACCGAGTTTTTATATTTTGGTCGGGGTGACAGGATTTGAACCCTAAAGCATGCACAAAAAGCAGTGAAATTATTATAAAGTGAGTCTTGGAAAGCCCGTTGTTATGGGCTTTTGTTTTTAGATAGTTATTTCGGTTACAATTAAAGATAGTCTTGTAAAGGGTCAAGTAAAGGGTCAAATAAGGCTAAATGATTTGGGATTAAACAATAAAGGAGATGAAGTAATTGTGTCGAATAGGTAATGATAGGGAGGTGTAAAAAAAATGAAGAGTTGCCAAGGATTATTAAAATATATATGGGGACTAACTTTTCTGTTAATTATTTTACTACCATCTACCGCCTATGCTTTAGAATATAGTAATGATGTTGCCCAGATAAAATATACAGTACCTACTGGTTGGTCAAAAGAGGCGATGAATAAAGGCAGAGAAATATTGAAAGAAAAATATATAAATAATGACTCGGGTGGTATTGAAGTTATCTTATTTGGTTATGCGGATGTATGGGGTGTAGCGACTCCTGAAGAACGTCAAGGGTGGACAAGAGAAGAGTTTAATAATTCAATTTTTTCTAATTCAGATATCGCAGAAATGTATGGTTTAAATGAAAAAAGCATTAGCATTAAGACTTATAATAATGTCAAATATTATTTATTCTCCTTGTCCCAAGCAGTTACAGAGCTTGGCTATTCAATTGAGGCTGAGCAGAAAGTCTTAATAAGATTTCATAATGGTTTTTTATATTATTTTTCATATGCTGCCCCAAAAGGGATGGACGACCATTATTCCGATTTTGAAGAAATGGTTTCATCCGTTAAATACTTATCAGAATCAAGTCAATTACCAACAGATCCTGTCAAACAGGTTTCAACTGTTGCAGGAAAATCAACTGTAAATAATTCCTCGCTTCGATTCTCTGCGGAATCGTTGCTATTAAGCTTAATCTTAACTATTTCAATTTATTCGTTACCTATTGTTATTTATCGATATGGCATAAGAAAAAAGCCAGTAGATTCAAAAAAGGCAAAAAAAATTACGATTATTTATGGTATCTGTAGCTTTATTGTAATGACAATAATTCTATATTTCTTAGGTAACGCAACAGTTGGCGGTGCTATCATTTTTTGGAGCTTCATAAATTATAGGATCTTAATAAGTGGCATTGATAAAATGTCGGAATCGGATGCGAAAATGACAGTAAATCAAGTTAACGCTATGAAAAAAGAAAAGAATAAAAACAACGAGAATGAGTTAGATAACATCTCTTTAGAGAAAGCAGTAGATAAAACGGAATTAATTGAGCTAAATAAAAATACGGAAAATGATATGAGTGAAGTATTCGGGCCAAATAAACCGTTAGAAAGTACTTCTCAAACTATAATTGAACAAATTAAAACATTAAGCGAGTTTAATGCAAAAGGATTTTTAACTAATGAAGAGTTTGTTGCTGCAAAAAAGAAACTAATTGGGAAATTATAGCATAAAACTGCTTACCCTCCCCCGCGCGTAGGGGCTCTGATAGCGTATTAATATATTACCCCTTCACATAAATGAGCGCAGTATAAAGGCTTTTTCGCAATAAATGATTATTACTCTTTTTTATTGGTTTTTCGTGGGTTTTTGAGTATGTAAAATTTTCCGGCAGGGGCAATTTTAAAAAGGGGTATACCCTCAGTGAGCCCGATATTACGCGTGTAAAGATATACTACCCCTTCCTTCCATTGACGCCGGGGTCAAAGGTAACTATACCTCCCGCCATGCAGGGCATATCCTGTTCTTTGCCGCTGAATAATAAAAACAAAAGAGGCGGTATATTACCCACCCCAATAAGCCCCGCCACCCCGAAAAAGCCTATCGGGTCATCCCGTACCTTATATAAGATGTTCGGCTTCATTCCTTCCTGTTCAAAACATGAACGTTCTAAAGAAAGTATCTAAATCGTTTGTTAGGTGGGGTTTGTGAAAATTACCTGCGTATTGTCTGTATGGGGGGCTCGCGGTTACGGACAATGTAATATCTGTTTTTCTTCGGGGGGGATACCTGATGCTATTTTGAAGAATGAAAACATAAATAGAGGGAGCTGATGAGAGAATATCACCTTACCCCCAATGTTTATTTGGGTTGCTTTTTGTTCACCGATAACCTCCTGGCGTTAGCTGCCCTTTTTGCCCGCAATTCATCGGTCTGCATCGGTAAATTTCGGGGCAATACGCAGGGTATGGGTACTTTATACGTCTTGCTATATTTGTCTTGTTTTATGACGGTCACCATCGTGTTATTTTTGCATAGCTTGTCCATCCTGTTCATAACGGGCTTGCTACATGTGTAAACAATCGCCATCATGTCGGCCTCGGTAAAATTGATGCTGGTTTCTCTTTCTTCCTTTGATAGATTCATATAATGCTCCTTTTTGGTTTTTGGCTGTCTATACAGCGATAACATTTTTGTCAAACTTGTCTATATAACGATAAGGGAACACCCTTTTTCACATGTAGCTTGTCTATACAGCGACAACCATTAGCGGTTTTTTTGCTCCTGCCTTGTCGCTACATAGACAGATATACTATATATAGCCAGGGTATAGGGTTTTATTGAGTGTCTTTTTTGGTGGTTTTCCACGTGGTCGAAAAGCGGTATTTATTAGGTTTTCTCAAATTCGCGTTTGCTTCTACCACTTCAATTAGCCCGGCCTCGCATAGCTCGTTCTTTGCGGATTGAAACCCGCCTGCCGAAAGAAACGCTTTCCATTTTGAGCGGGGGAAAGTAAATTCAATATTCCCGCCGCTTTCCAGCGCCATATGTGCGTAAACCCGAAAGGCGGCGTGTGAAAGGCCGCTCACGCTTGGATGAAGCAGCAAAGAGTTACCCAACCGGATATACCGTTTCTCAATGCCGTTGGGCTTTGTCGTTGCCCATATCGGGAACGGGGTCTTTTTCGCCCTGCTCACTTAACCCCTCCCTTGTCAGTTCTTCTTTAATGCTTGGTTTTTAAGCCACTCCTGAAAGGCGCTAACCGGTATAATAATCCGCTTACCCAGCGTAATCGCCGGGAAGTCCCGCTGCTTCACCAAATCATACGCTTTTGGTCTGCTGATACCCAGCCGCGTGGCCAGCTCGTCCACGTTCATCGCGTCTTTGTTCATGCTACGCCCTCCATTAATTAATGGCCGCGTCCTGCTGGACGAGCTTGTCAATAGCTGCTTTGATTTTCTCGACCTTTTCATCATCTAACCGCCGCAACCATCTTGTTATTGTCGGGTCAGAAATGCCAATCTCATCCGCCACCTGATATAGGTACAATCCCGATTTTCTTACTTGCCGCCGAATTTCTTTTGCGTTCATGTTACCCCCTTGAATTTTTTTTCCAAGTAGTATATACTTGACACTATGATTATACTGCAATCATAACAAACAATCAAGCAATGGCAACGCGCTATATATAGATACAATGAATACTAACTTTTTACGGAGAAATGAGAATGAAAGCAAAGAAATATGATGAAGAAAGTTATAATAAACCGTTTCCAAAAAGGCTTCGCGCCCTACTTGATAATGAAGACGGTATTAGTCCGCTAGATAAGATTGTTACGCAAACAGAATTGGCACAGGCTTTCTCTGATAACGGTATGCCCGTTACAAGGCAGACAATCAGTCTATATGCAAACGGTGAAACAAAGCCGGATTATGAAAAGTTTAAATTTATTGCAGACTTTTTTCAGGTTTCATATGACTTTTTACTTGGTGAAACTGAAGCCATAAGGAGGCAAAATATTGATATTTATGAACAAACGGGGCTTACAGATGATACAATCGACGCATTGAAGCTTATGAAACTATCAGCAGATGGCGTTGTATCAGAATTGAGCATTGAGGATGAAATAAGGGCAAAGTATGCATTATTAGTTTTAAACAGAATATTTGCATGGAACAATATAGTTTCAATTACGGGCCCGATTTGTGATTATTTCAGATCGAAAATTAAATTCGATGTCCGTATGGAGGCAATTAGCAATTCTGACGAAATGGAATTACAGAATGAACATTATGATTTA
>JBMNOU010000107.1:0-4780 GCA_050943215.1 Christensenellales bacterium
GGTGGTCGTAAGCTTTCATATGATCAAGGGATTAAACTCATCAGACAAGCTAAACGCGAAACCACAATTAAAATAGGTGCTAACATACCCTTTATTGGGCTCGAAACTCTAGACAGTATTGTTGACGTAACTCGAAGGGCGGAGGCAGCTGGCGCTGACTTTGTTGAAATGAATTTTTCTCCGCAGGTATCCGGCCATGCCGGCTCACATCTAAAAGCGGATGACTTTGGAAAAAATACAGATGTAGACAATATAAAAAATATTATGGAGGAATTTTCTGTTTGGGTAGTTGAGGGTATGCGAGCTACTAGGGAAGCTGTAGAAATACCATTGATTGCGAAGATATGTCCTGAGGGTATTGATGTAGTAACAACGGCAAAACTCATGGAACAGCACGGAGCGGATGCTCTTGATGCAGTCAATATTGCAAACGGTTCCTTCAAAATTGATATTTTTAATAACGGAAAGCTAGTAATACCGGGCACAAAAAATGCAGTTCTAGCAACAGCGGGCGCACCTCTTAAACCATTTGCCCAGGGAATTGTTGCGCGCATAGCAAGAGAGGTAGATATTCCGGTAATAGGAACCGGAGGCCTTCTAAACTGGAGGGACGTCGTTGAGATGATGATGTTTGGAGCGACGGCTGTTTCGTTCTGCACTCTGCTACTAGTGGATGGATTTGAAGCCATAGGTAGGATAGAAAGCAAAATCATCGAGTTCATGAAATCGTGCGAGTACGAGCGATTGGAGGACTTCAGAGGTATTGCATTACAGTATTTGGCGCCCTCCGCGCACGCGTTTGAGTTTGTACCGGCAGTAGCTGAAGTCAGAGAGGAACTATGTACTGGGTGTGGAGTATGTCTTAAGCCAGCACATTGTCTGGCTATCGAAATGGTCGACGGGAAGGCATGTGTGTGCGAAGAGGACTGTTTAGGCTGTGGAACGTGTTCTGTTTTGTGTCCAGTGCGTGCGATAGTGATGCACGAAGCGTAAACGATGGCGGGTTTATGAGGGCCGTAACGGCACCACCATCGCCATCAAGGGCGAGAGCTACAGGCTGAAAGACAAGAAACGGGCTGGGGTCATGCAGGACCCCAAGACGGAAGAAGAAAGCTAGGAGGGTGGGTCAATTTCAAACCTTCATGAGACGACAGTCTTCTCACCCAGGCTGTTCGTCATTTTGGGGCAGGGCTGATGAGGGCCGTCAAGGGTATACGGTTTTCGAGAGCGCGAGCGCATCATGCCCAGGCAGGATCGTGCCTTCAAGGTCCCTCAACCGGTCCAGGCTTTCGTAGTATTCTCTTAGGTCTAGGTAGAGCGGTCCGGGCCAGAACGAATCGCCCTTGGGAACCTCCATGTTGACGTAGTGGGCTATTGTGTCTCCCGCCAAGATAAACAGACCGCCCTCAGTGTCCACTAGTACGGCCTGGCTCCCAGGAGAGTGCCCCGGGGTCACGATCACCCTGACGCCGTCCGCGATGTCAGCATCGCCATCCAAGAAATCAAACTTCGTGGTTGATAGGTCGACATCATATGCTGGTCTGTGCACGGGAAGGGGATGAAGTGCGTACTCCAATTCGCTCCTCTGGACCACGAACCGGGCGTTTGGGAGTAAGTGGTTGCCGGAGCAGTGGTCGATGTGCAGGTGGGTATTAACGACCAACTGAATCTCTTCAGGCGCTATGTCGAATTTTCCGAGTTGAGCCTCTAGGGTATGTTCCGGCGTCCGTTTGAATTGACTCTTCAGATCCTCTTTGCCCATCGCTCCGAAACCGGTATCGACCAGTATCGTCTGGTCCTCACTTCGAAGCAGCCAGGCGAGAACAGCGGTATCCATGCTGGCTCCTGGTGGCGACAGAAGAAGGGTCTGCGAGATGTTCCTCACCGCCGTCGCAAGCACCAGGGGCGCTATCGTCCAGTTCTTATGTGCCATCTTGTAGCCTCCCTCCGGACATTCAGCGTACAAGCGTTCACCGTGCCTACTTTAAGCTTATCGCAGTTACTGTTAATTTGGGGGAACGAACGTTTGTATACTCAGATTTGTCGGATGATCCAGCCCTGGATCGTGTGCATTCCGGCATCCAGTCCGGTTGAGTTCGCCGGAGTGCGCAGACAATAGCGGGTGGGGAATTAGTTGGCACCAGGGTTGGGGAATTACGTGGCGTTCGACAGATGCTCACCCGGATGTGCGGTTGGATGAGTATTCCATACTGACCCCCATCGCCTCGGCCACGAAAGTCGATAGGTCCCGCACCTCCAACTCAATTGCCTCTTTTCGCGCCGCTCTACCAAGAATGGAGAGGCATGAGGCGCAGGCCGTCACTAGAGTGCCAGCCGCCTGTTTCGCTTCTATTAGCCGCTCTTTGGCGATGGCCGCACTGAACTCGGGAAAGCACATCGACGTAACCTTTGCCCCAGACCCGCAGCAGTAGGACCATCTTCTGTTGCGCTCCATCTCAACGAGCTCTATTCCCGGTATGCTTTCAAGAACCTTTCTTGGTTCGTCGTACATCTTGCAGTGCCTACCCAAGAAGCAAGGGTCGTGGTACGTCACCACTTTCTCAATCTCTTGCGTAAACCGTATCCGCTTTTCGCTAATGAGTTCTTCATAGACCTTCGAAACATGGGTTACCGTAAAAGGGAGTTCACCTGCGATAAGAGGATAATCAAGCTTGAGGGTCTTGTAGCAGTGGGCGCAAGACACGATTACCCGCTTGGCGCCGGCTCTGACGAGAGACTCGATGTTCCGAATGGCCTGCCGTTCGAACGCTTCGGTGTCACCATCGTGGCCCGCAACGAAGCCGCAACACATTTCGTCACCGGCCAAGTGAGCAATATCCATGCCTGCTGCCTCTAGCACAGCCAGTGTAGCGTGTGCTACTTCCGGCTCACGGTAACGCGCGGTGCACCCCGCGAAGTAGACGTTTTCACCTGCAGCAGGGATCCCCTTGACGGCTCGGGGTGACTTCGTAGCACCGAATATGTTCCCGCGCGTCTCCATGCGATTGTGCGCCTTCTCCAGAGGCTCCGGCAGTCCGGTTCCGCGACGCACCAGTTCTTCCCGCAGGGCCCATATCGCGACAAGGGGCTGAAAGAGCTGGCATATCTCTGCACAAACCCCGCAACTGGTACACGAGTAAACAATCTTCACGAGATCGTCTGTAATCGGGAACTCGTCGTCATCAAAAACAAGCGCCGCCAAGTTTCCTATGCCGACGGCCGTATATGCCCGAAACTTGAAATACTCGAAAGACGGGCACCTATGCTCCGGCGCTGACCATTCGGGGGGTGGTAGCTCGCGCCAGTTGAACGGCACCACCGGCCCTCTGTAGTAGCACGCGGAGCATTGAGAGCACACGGTCCAGCTTTCTTTGAAGTCCTTCAGATTCCTCTTCTTGAGGTACTTCATCCTATACCTCGCATAGGTCGAAAGTTCCGGGACTCAGGATGCCATTGGGGTCGAGGGCGGCCTTTATGCGTCTGAGGAGATTGAAGGCGTCCAACTGGTTCGTCCAGACAAAGTCAGGAACCATTGGAGGTAGCCTGTATTGGAACATCCCACCCTTCTCGCCAAACCAGTCCCTGAAGTCCGCTTGGCACGCGTGGAACCGGCCAAGTACCTCTTGGTCGCTATCATCAAGCCCAATACCGATAGTCGCGGTGATGACGTGGTGGTTCATCGGGAAGCCGCTGAACGCCATGTGAGAAGGGGTGTCCCAAAATCCGTACGTCTTACAGCTCTCTCTCAGTCGATCGTACACCTGAGGTAGCCACGAGACAGGAAAGACGAGCTCGTCAAGAAGAAAGGTGTGAAGACGGGGAGGTTTGGTGAGAACGGCGGAATTCTTGGAGAGTGTATCCGCCTTTCGGAGACCGATGAAAGGTGGCGGCCATTGGCTATAGAAATCCTCTCCGTGGCCCGGGAGATAGGTACCCGAGTAGGTCCCGCATATCTCTTCGACTGTTTGCTCCTTCCCCCGCAACTCCTGTTCATTCTCCGCGTTGATCATAAACTGGAGAGCAAAGCCGAGATCCTCGGGCAATCCGGGGCCAGGCTCTATCTGGAGTCTCCATTTGTCCATGAGATGGATGTCGAAAACCTCCACGGCGATACCTGCCAGCAATGCCTTGGTGGCATCATCCAATCTATCCAGTGGCCAACAATAGGTGTGGAAGGACCAGTTTCTTGGTCTGTGAAGGCACCTGTACGCTACTTTGGTGACGACCCCGAATGCCCCGTTCGCTTTCGTGAAAAGCCCGACCAAGTCTGGACCAGTAATGTACCGGTAGTAGGGGCCAAATTCGCTCTCAAAATAGGCCATGGAACCTACTCTTGTGATCTCGCCGGTAGGAAGCACGACCTCGAAGCCCTCCACGAGGTTTATATTTGGCCCGTATCTGGTCTCCCCGTAGGCATTCACCGGAGTTATTGCCGATGCGGCGACGGTCGGTCCGGGGCCGTAGGGAGCCGTAGGCAGCATCAGCCCTTTCTTGAACAGTTCTTGCGAAAGCTTGAAGAAGCTGCATCCCGCCTCGGCCACTGCCTTCATATTCTCTATGTCGATGAGATCGATCTTGTCCAATAAGGCAAGATCAAGAAGAATCCCGCCCCGCAGAGGACCTCCGGTCCCCGCCGCACCGACTGCTCCCTTGGGTGTTATTGGCACGCCGTGTTTGTTGGCAGCCTTCACTATCCTCGAGACCTCTTCGGTGGTCTGAGCCATGACGACAATGTCCGGCTTTCTGACGATGTCTCTTCCGACAAAACAGTTAAATGAAT
>JBMNOU010000025.1:0-24361 GCA_050943215.1 Christensenellales bacterium
ATCCGCATGGGGCAAATGGAAGTATGTACAATAAAAGTTACAATGATCACGTCATTAGAAAATCTAAAACAACTACTTAACAAACTTTCAGATGATAAATATTTTATTAAAGTGACGAGCCTTAATGCTTTACGCAGCAGCACCGAGCAGCCGGCTAATACTCCTGTACCTGCAGATAACCCCGCTGAAGTCTCCGACACAGCACCGGCTAAGAACCTACTTGATATTACAATGACACTGGAACTCTTTAATATACCGGAGGAATTACCTTTGGATACAGAGCATACGTCTGACGATTTACTCTAAATTATGGCTATTAAGAAAATGCCTAAACCACCAAGGGTTGCCGGCAATATATAAATCATAAACAAGAAACGAAGTTAGACATTATAGACACTGTTTAATGATTTTATAAGCGTTTGAATCTCTTGTCTTAAGCTTTTTGGCGTTAAAATCTCTGCATTATCGCCGAAAATTGTAAGCCATGACAAAAAACCAGGGCTGACGCGTACTTCTACGGATACCGTAAACCAACCGTTTTTGATGTCAGAAACATCGACATCAAGTCCAAACCTATCAAACACAGCCGTTGCCAGCATATCACGAAACCTGATGCGAACATTCTGCAATTTTCCTCCGAACATGCTGAAAACGCTCCGATGATATTCGTCAAAATCGATATAGTTTTTATATTCGGACACCTCATTGATGCTTCGTAGCCTTTCATCTAATATCTCAATCTTGGTCATCCTATCTACCCGAAAGTGAGACAGGTTATCATATTTATCAATATTGCATATTAGATAATAGGCATCTTCAAACCACATTAAAGAATACGGGCTTGCAATATACCTTTTTCCATCTTTTCTGAGCTGAAGCGTCTTGTTGGGTAGATACTCAAAATATAAAAAGGAGATTTTTTTATTGTCGTGCTGCGCAAACACGATTCTGTCAATATTATAATATATTTCTTCATTTTTTGTTTTCAGCGTCCGCGCTAATTCCAGCCTTTCCCTTAGCATTGCTGATTGGTCATCGCTAAAAAGACTGCCAAGTTTTTGTATAAGCTCTTTTGACTTCTTTTGTGTTATGAACTTTGCTGCTGATATTGCGCTAGCGCATATTTCCGCCTCGGCGACCTCCATAATCCGCTCACCCAAAAAATAAGCCTGTCCGGATGTTTTGATGATATCATACCCCATATCCCTAAGCAGACTGATGTCGGCATATATCGCTTTACGCTCGGCAGTAATACCGTTATCCTTAAGAAATTGCAATATTTCATTCATTTTTTTCGGATTATACTCATCAGTATATTTCTCAAGGTATTTGAGCAGCATTAATATTTTTACCCGTTTTGGATACTCTACCATTGTTCCCCTCCGACATGGTATAGAATTTTTGTAATATAAATATAGAATATTATACCATATGTTTCATTACCATGCCAATAAAGGAAGGTTTATTAGATTGTTTAATAAATGATAAAAAGTATATCTATTTTGGGAGCATGTCCAGCAGCCTCATGGTAACCTTGTCGATGACTTTATAGCATACATAGCTGCCCTGCCTTTCGCCCGACACAATACCGGCAGCTTTGAGCTTTGAGAGATGTAATGAGATAACAGGCTGCGGTATCCCCAGCGCTTCGCATATCTGCTTGACATGGCACCCTTTTTTTGATATGCCATTAACAATGCACAGCCTTATCGGATGTCCTAAAACTCTGAACTTTGAAGCAAGCGCCTCATATTTTGACAAATCCATCTCATTCCGCCTTATTTTTGTTAAATATCTCGTAGAGACTGCAGCCGCCCGCCAGATTTTTTACATTAAAACCGCGTTGTTTTAATATCCTTTCAGCTGTATAACCACGTTGACCGGTATTACTGAATACAATGATTTCCTTGTCTTTGGGCAGTTCCCCAATCCTCTCCCTTAGTTCGTCGACCGATATATGCAAAGCGTCCATTATTGTGCCAGAATCATATTCTGGTTTTGTACGTACGTCGAGCAATACCGCATTGTGCAGGCTCTCTATATCGTGCCATTGAACCATGCCGCTAAGGTTATTGATAATGTTTGAAGCTACGTATCCCACGATGTTGACGGGGTCTTTTGCAACTCCAAATGGGGGCGTATGTGCCAATTCCAGATCCATTAATTTATCAGCAGTAAGACCTGCTCTCATGGCTGTTGCAAACACATTTATTCTTTTATCAACTCCCTCTTTCCCCACAATCTGCACACCATATATCTTTCCCGTTTTTTTACCAAATATCAGCTTTATCGTCAGCAAATTAGCATCTGGATAATATTTAGCATGAGAAAATGAACGCGTATATGCTTTTTCATATTTCACATCGCGATTAGTTAAATGTTCTTCAGTTAGCCCTGCACAGGCAAAATTCATATCGAATAACTTAAATATGGTTACTCCCAGAGTTTTTTTATATTTTGAAGCGATTCCATATATATTATCAGCCGCAATCCTTCCTTGCCTATTGGCAGGAGAAGCAAGTGATATCAGCGTTTTGCCACCAAAAAGGCAATCGACCTCAACAGCATCTCCGGCAGCATATATGTCCTTATCCGTTGTCTGCTGACGTTCATCCACAATGATACCTCCGGTGATCCCAATGCCCAGGCCAGCTTTTTTTGCCAGTGTGACCTCTGGTATTACGCCTATACCGATAACAACAATATCCACGCATATATTCTGGCCATTTGAAAACTCAAGCTGTATACCCTTGTCGATTTCAGTAAATGCATCAACGGAAACACCCGTTATAAGCGTAATCCCGTTTTCTTCTAAAGTTAATTGCACGAATTTTGCCATATCATAATCAAATACCGATAAGACATGATCGGCAAATTCAACAATAAACGTCTTGATTCCCCTCTTGGCCATATTCTCCGCAACTTCAAGACCAATAAATCCGCTGCCAATAACAGCTGCATGCTTGACATCATTATTGCCGATATACTCGGATATAGCCACTGTATCAGGAATATCTCTTAGTGTAAAAATTTTTATGCTATCAATGCCTTTTATATCGGGTTTAATGGGCATCGCTCCTGGCGCGAGCACCAATTTATCATATTTTTGTCTGTATTTTCTTCCAGTAACAAGGTCGTGTACCTCTACTTTCTTTTCATGCCTGTCGATATTTATAATTTCAGTCTTGATTTTAACGTCTATATTAAATCTCTTTTTAAAGTTTTCAGGCGTTTGGAGCACTAAATGATTGCTGGATTTGATCATGCCACCTATATAATAGGGTAAACCGCAGTTTGCAAAAGAAATATACTGTCCTCTTTCAAAGACGGTAATCTTAGCTTTCTCATCCAATCTTCTAAGTCTGGCCGCGGCGCTTGCTCCGCCGGCGACTCCACCAATAATGATATATTTTTTATTCATAAGATCCCTCTGTAATATCTATATATGTTAATATTCGTTTATTTATTTTCTCTTTTTTATTATTCCACATTATTTTAGGTTTATGTTTATCGTATGTTATGATAGTATTGAGTTTTAGGAGGTATTTATGGTATTCGGAATGTCAACGGCGTGTTTTTTCCCTCATGTTTATACCGAGCATGCAATAGATCTAATGGGAAAAATGGGAATAAAAAATGTGGAAATTTTCTTCAGTTGTATGACAGAATACAGTAAAGTATTTATTAAAGAGCTTAAAAGCCGAATGGCGAATCACGACATCAGTGCTTATTCCGTGCATGCGCTGTCCATTCAATTTGAACCTCAATTGTTCTCAATGCATAAAAGAGCAAGGCAAGAAGCGATCGATATATTCAAACAGGTACTGGAAGCTGGCGCGCAGCTTGGCGCTGAGGTGTATGTGTTTCATGGTCCTTCAGATATCAAGCGTGCGAGAAAACTTACCCTTGATTTTTCTCATATTGCCGAAACAGCAGACTTTTTATCGGATATGGCAAAACAATATGATATAAAGCTAGCCTGGGAAAATGTCCACTGGTGTTGGTATGCGAGACCAGATTTCGCGGGAGAACTATTACGCCGGATCCATACGGATAATCTTTATTTTACCCTCGATATAAAGCAGGCCGCACAGGCCGGATATGACCCGATCGATTTTCTAGAATACACAAAAGGCAAGCTTGTCAATATACATATTTGTGATTATTCAGTAAGCAAAGACCGCGGTATATATCCAATGCTCCCTTTTAAGGGCAGCATAGATTTTAAGGCATTTAAAAGAGCTCTTGAGAATATTGGATACGATCGTGCAATGATACTTGAAGTCTATCGCAACAATTTTTCTGATTATACTGAGCTTTTGAATAATTTTAAAGAAGTAAAATCTTTTTTTTCTGATTAAAAATAGTGCGTTTATTACATTTGCTGGCTTACAACTTCAATAATAGCATCTACAACGCTTGGGCAGTACTTTGTTCCTTTCTGTTCGAGCAGCCATTCGTTGATCCTGTCAAGCGGCAATGAGTCATAGACAAAAATGATATCGTCTAAGCCCATTGCACAGGCAATAATCCGGCTGGATAATGCAATTCCTTCTTCCCACTCGTCGTAACGTTTATAAATGTCAAGATATAAGCCTTTTATATCGCAGAGCTCGTCAATACTCTCAATGACTGCGCGTCCGATATCAATATGTTTCATATATTCCAGCTTATCTTTGCCGCCAAGGTTTGTTCTGTTCGCAAGCAGCCTGTCATCTATTCCAATAAGTCCGATATCCGCAATTTTTGTAAGGATCATAATTTCATTTAGGCAATCTTCGGTGCAGCCAAGTTTATAACCCGTTTTCATCGCTAGATTTTGCAATCTGACACTTCTTTTCTCCCAACCGGTTTTACGGCTGATAATGCCGTTTAGCCTGTCCACAACAGAATCTGTGGATAGTATTTTTTTAATATTCTTGTTCTTTTGCATTCTGCTCACTGCCTGGTTATATAAACATGCAAATTCTTGTTCTTGGCTGCTTATAACATAACCGAAAGTAACTTCGGTATTAATAAGATTACGGTACATATTATGAAACTTCATGCTGGCTTCATTTATTTTATTTTCAATTTCAAGGGAACTTTTACCCGATAGAATTGCACAATATTCCCCTCCGGCAACACGCACGATCGATTCGGCATCAATAAAACATTCTTTGATTACATTCGCGACATTCTTTATCAGCATATTACCCGCATGGTATCCCAATGAATCATTTATTTCTTTTAAATTGTCGATATTGGCAATAACCAGCGCGATTGGATAGACGCCATTTTCTAAGGCTTTTTTGAATATAGCGTCAAAAGTTCTAAAATTTTTAAAACCCGTTAAATAATCATGGTTTTCCAAATATTTAAGGCGTTTAATCATCGATTTTGATTGATCAATATCGTAGACAATACCCGCTGCAAATAGTTCTCCGCCGGGCAATTGAAATACCTTTCCCTTAACCTTATGCCATTTAAACATGCCGTCTTTTTTTATCCTGACGTCAATATCGATTTTTTGTCGCTCCTGCTTTTTATCTGATAGAACTACATTTTTAAGCTTTTGTGCATCACTATCTTTTACCTCATTTAGAAATTCTTTAAACTGCAAAGTTGTTTTATTATCATCAGCCAGATCTGTTATCGTAATCATTTGATGTGGGAAATTGATCTCCCAGGACGATATATTCATAGAAAATAATGTCGTTTCACACATGCCTAACATACCAAGCTGGTCAAAGCTTTTGTTTTGGGAATAAAAGCTATTCGTTGTGCCCCGTGTTTTTGAATCAACGATATATGAACTATTGTTCAAAGCACCCCTCCCGGGCATTTTTACGCTATCATATAAATAAACAAAAAGCCGTCCACTGAAACAGCGGCAGGGCTTAATTTTTGTCCGTTGGTAGTACAAAAAACTTCTACTTATACTAGAGTATTTTTTTCTTTATTAACTTACTTAGATTACCGTTTTCCCCTGAAATAATCTTTAAGCAATTGTGCGCATTCATCCTGCAAAACACCACCTATTATGCGCGGCGTATGATTGAGCTTACCTTGCGCAAGATCGTATACAGAACCCAGTGCCCCAGCTTTTGGATCATACGCACCAAAGACTACCTTGTCGATACGCGAATTGATGATTGCCCCTGCGCACATAGGACAGGGTTCTAAAGTCACGTATAGCGTGCAGCCGCTAAGCCGCCATCCTCCAAGTTTTTTTGCTGCCTTTCTAATCGCAATTATCTCCGCATGCCCAACAGGGTCTTTTGTTAGTTCCCTTGCATTGCAGGATTTTGCAATAACTTTCCCATCTGATACAATTACAGCACCAACCGGGACCTCATCTTTATTTTTTGCTTTTTGGGCCATCTTTAAAGCCAAACTCATATATTGATCATTCTCTTTCATAAACCGTTCACCATACAAACAATAATAAACTGATTCTACCCGATATTAATAAAAAAGACTATGATAAACATGATATAAGTAAGATTTTAAACATTCAATGCAATAACAGGCATGTCAATATATAAACATCTTGACATAATACGCGAAGGGACGGGAAATGATATGATCCGGTAAAAGCCATTTCTTTTTTTCAGGGCAGTAATTGTAGTCACAAGATCAAGCAACAATGTTCTAAGGCCCATAATAGCATCGGGTTATCGTATCAATCCCTTGTCTTAGAAGCGGCTTCCTTTTTCTTAGCGATTATATAATAAATTGATTAAAAATAACGTCTGAGCAAAATGCAGACGCCATTTTATAAAAGGTTGAAGGTTAGTTATTACTCATTATCGTTTTCGTTTTTGTCTTTTTTAGAAACTGTTTCAGAATCATCTTCAGAATCCGAACTATTTTCTAAAAAATATTCATATAAGTAATTCGTATCAGTCATTATCGTCCTCCCTAAATTCTAAAATATCTCCAGGCTGACAATCCAGTTCAACACAAATCGCATTCAAAGTCGAAAAGCGTATCGCCTTTGCCTTCCCTGTTTTCAATATAGATAAATTGGCCTTTGTAATACCCACTTTTTCCGAAAGCTCGTTAAGCGAAATCTTACGCTTTGCCATCATAACGTCCAAGTTAACGATTATCGCCAATGAAGTACCTCCGTCCTCTCATATTGTCAGATCATTTTCATCTTTAAGCCTTATAGCTTTATCAAAAACCGCCGCAAGCGTCTGGCAAAACAGGCTTCCAAGTAATGAAACTACCGCGAAAACAGGCGTCAGTACAGAAAAATCAACGAAAGTCTTGACAATTAATATAAGTGCCGCGGCTGCACATAGATACGATATATATTTTAAATACCTGACGTTTATATATACAAATGGAGAGCTTTCAATCACTGTCTTTAACAACTTCTGTAAAACAAGCAATATTACCCAGCAAAATACACCAGTAATTTCTAAAAACCCAAGAGTAACCCATCTGTTTTGTGCATAACTTGATATATATGTGGTGACAACATCCTGCTCTAAAGGGGCTATAAGAAAGGGCAAGACGATCATCAGTACAGGGCTAAGAATTAAAAGCAATTCCAACATTCTTTTGAGAATGAGTGGTATATTCCATTTGCTTATATTCATACTAACCTCCGTTTTTGGTGAGAATAGCATATGCGTACATAAAAGTCAACAATTAATTATTGGTTTTCAATAAATATTAATCTTTTACTATACTAAAAATACGCTAAGCGATGTGATATACTGTATAAAAAAAGGCAGGATGATTCAAATATGGATACCTTCATTTATATCGTTTCCGGGGTGGGTCTTTTATTGATCGCGGTTGTACTTATCATCACAATATCTCAGAAAAATAAAGCGGTAGATTTAAGTATGATATTATCTCAATTTCAGTCGGTATTGTATAAACAACTGGAAAACATTAAACTGCAAAACGCGGACAGTTCGTATCAACTTAGACGCGAAGTGCTTGAGATGTTTAATGTTTTGGGCGGTAGCTTCAATAAAACACTTGCCGAGACTGCGAGATCAAATAGCGAAAGTATGGAGCAATTAAGATCAGCGGTTGATATAAAGCTGAAAGAAATATCTGAAACAAGCGAGAGACGTCTTGAGCTGATACGGGTAACGGTAGACGAGCAGCTGCAGGATACGCTGCAAAAACGCCTGACGGGTTCGTTCAAACAGGTTTCCGATCAGCTTGAACAGGTATTCAAAAGCATGGGTGAAGTGCGGTCGCTTGCATCAGGTGTTGGTGATTTAAAACGCATGCTCTCCAATGTCAAAGTGCGCGGAACGTGGGGCGAGATGCAGCTTGGGGCGCTTATATCCTCTGTGTTATCTCCCGTTCAGTATGTTAAAAACGCGAATGTCAAAAACAATCAGGAACGGGTAGACTATGCGATCGTGCTGCCTGGCGCTGCAAACGACAAAATACTGCTTCCAATAGACTCAAAGTTTCCTTTGGAGGACTTCATTAAAAAAGAAGAGATAATAAATGTTGGCAATCGGGATATGGCAAAAGATGCAATGAAATTTCTTGCTAAAAGTATGCTTGCTGAAGCCAAAAGGATTAGTGAAAAATACTTAAACCCACCTGTCACAACCGATTTTGCGATTATGTATCTGCCAACAGAAGGCCTTTATGCGGATGCCATTTCACTCGGAATCTTTGATATCTGTCAGAGAGAGCATCATGTGACCATAGCGGGACCGTCCACGCTGACTGCTCTATTAAACAGCCTTCAGATGGGTTTTAGGACACTGGCAATAGAAAAGCGGTCTGGAGAGGTCATCAAACTTTTGGAGACAATAAAAAAAGCTTTTTCCGATTTTACCAACGCAATTGATAAAACGAAGAAAAGCTTAGCGGCTGCACAAAATAATCTTGAAGACGCTTCAAGGAAATCAAGATCTATAGAAAGGCAATTAAAAAATGTTGACAGATGCGAAAGCATTTCTTTACCTGCTGATGAAGTAACAACATGATGCATTATTATTTAACTGAGCATTCATTATGCCCATTTCAAGGCAGATTCCTATTGTTATTTTAGCTATGCACCAAAAACTATCCTCCTGCGTAATATAGATTGAGCCTTAAATAAAAAGGGATACCTAAATAATCTATTTCAAGGAGGACATTATATATGGGATTTGATGGATGTGGTGGCGGCTTCGGCGGCTTCGGCGGCAACTGCTGCTGGATTATCATCTTATTACTTTGCTGCTGTGGCGGCGGCTGGGGCGGCTGCGGAGACGGATGTGGCGGTGGCTTCGGCGGTGGTAACTGCTGCTGGATTATTATCCTTATAATCATTTGCTGCTGCTGTGGCGGCGGCTGGGGCGGCTGCGGAGACGGATGTGGCCCTAAATGCTAATTGAATTAACCGATACGCTTTAAAAGCGTACGGTTTTCTACCTCAAAAATATTAGATGTTGTTAGCATGATATTAACATATGCGCTCAGTATATGTGTTTGTGAAACTATCTTGGGGGGCTTTCTTCTAAATAATAAAAGCCCTCTTCTTTTTACAGGTTCCCGCAGCGGCAGACCAGGCGCCTTTATACTCTGCAGCGAAGGTTTTCACATCTTTGGCGCAAACCCAATTTTACTATAAACCTTACGAAGCATTTTTACCGCGTTGCTGTACGCTTTTTCCGAGCCATCCTTGATGATCTGATTTAAATACGTCTTGTCATTGCGTATTTCCTTAAACCGCTTCTGCAGGGGTTCTAGCTCAGCGCATACAGCATCCGCAACGCACGTCTTAAAAACCCCATATCCCTTTCCTGAAAATGCGTTTTCAACCTCTTTAAATGTCTTTCCGGTTACGGCGCTGTATATGCTGATTAGATTGGAAACACCCGGTTTTTCTTCCGCAAAACGTATATCGCCCTCTGAATCCGTTACAGCGCGTTTAAACTTTCTTTGAATGACCTCAGGCGGGTCAAGGAGAGAAATATATGCGTTTTCATTGTCGTCCGATTTTGACATCTTGGTCTTTGGGTCTGCAAGGCTCATGATACGTGCGCCTGCTTTCGTAATGTACGGCTCGGGGACGGTAAATACATCGCCGTAGATATTGTTAAACCGCTGAGCGATATCGCGAGTAATCTCAAGATGCTGCTTTTGATCTGCACCAACGGGTACAAGATCCGATTTAAAAAGCAATATATCCGCCGCCATGAGTACGGGATAAGTAAAAAGTCCCGCATTAACGTTGTCATCATGGCGTTCACTCTTTTCTTTAAACTGCGTCATTCTGGACAACTCGCCGATATAAGTGAAACAATTAAGCACCCACATAAGCTCCGCATGGCAAGAAACATGCGATTGATAATAAATGATATTTTTATTCGGATCTAGCCCCGACGCCAACAGCAGTGCCAATGTATCAAGAGAGCGTTCTTTAAGCTTAGCGGCATCCTGCCTGACTGTGATGGCATGCATGTTTACCACGCAGTAATAACATGTATATATATCCTGCAGATCTACCCAGTTTTTAATAGCACCGAGATAGTTACCAATCGTCAGCACACCTGATGGCTGTATACCAGAAAATATCGTTTTCTTATCCTGCATGTATTCCTCCTAATACTTCTCGATATTAGTAATATCTACTCTGTTATCATCATAAAGAAAATCAATAATGCTTAGCATATTTTGATTTGCTGCACTTGCACTAATTGCTGCTAGCGCAAACCCCAACGTACATATCTGCCATTTATCGCTATGTGAGCTTTCCGCAACAGATACATTGAATCTATTCTTGCATCTTTCTTTTATGCTTTTGACGACCATACGCTTTTCTTTTAAATTAGAGGCGCCGGGTATCGTAAACGTGACCTCGAAACAAGAAGCAAACATTTCATAAAACCCCAAGCACCGCATCCCGAAGTGCGTCTTTATCTACTACCCTGGTATGCAGTATATCTTTCGTCTTAAGTTCATCAATCTGATACGGCACTGTTGTCCCTGTAACAGAGCTCAGCCTTTTTGCCATATCAAACCCGGACATACCCCTTACATCTTCTCCAAGAGAATAGAGTACGTCTTTTGGAAACTTATACGGCGATGCGGTGGATACAATAACCGTCTTTGCCGTATCGCCCATTCTCTTATATTTTGCGTACACACCAGCCGCAACTGCCGTATGGGTATCATAAAGGTATTTTTTACTGTTAAATGTATCTTTGATAGCTGCCATCGTCTCATCTTCGTCACACCAATCTGCATAAAAATCGGCTTCCAGATCGTGCCTTGCCTTTCCGCCAATGGTATAGCCGCCCTTCTCTTTTAGCAGTTTCATCATGTGACCGACAGCTGTTGCATCCCGTCCGGTCAATTCGTACAGAAGCCTTTCCAAGTTGCTGGAAATAAGAATGTCCATCGACGGTGACATCGTTTTATAAAATGCTCTATTAAGCGAATATTCGCCTTTTTTAAAAAAGTCCGTCAGGATATTGTTTTTATTGGATGCGCAAATGAGTTTCGCAACGGGCAGCCCCATCTTTTTTGCATAATAAGCCGCGAGTATATTGCCAAAATTTCCTGTTGGCACAACAAAATTGATCTTTTCTCCCGGCGTAATTTCTTTTCTTAACAAAAGCTGCGCATAAGCCCAGATATAGTAAGCGATCTGAGGTGCCAGTCTACCAAAATTAATCGAGTTAGCGGATGAAAAAACATACCCTCTATTTTTTATAATCTTTGAAAATTCCTTATCGTTAAATATAGCTTTTACACCGTTTTGCGCGTCATCAAAATTTCCTCTTACAGCTACAACATGAACATTTTTGCCCTCCTGCGTAACCATTTGCAGACGCTGCATATCAGAGACGCCATCATCGGGGTAAAACACGATGATCTTGATTCTGTCCACACCGCTAAATCCTTCGAGCGCTGCTTTACCCGTATCTCCCGAAGTGGCAACAAGAATTAAAATATCTTTGTCATCATTCATTGCCGCCGTCATCAGCCTCGGCAGAACGCTAAGCGCCATATCTTTAAACGCCAATGTCGGGCCATGCCAAAGTTCGAGGACATACTCTTTATCGCTAATCTTCTTAAGAGGCGCTACGCTCTTGTCGTCAAAGCTTGCGTAAGCATCTTTCGTCATCTGTTGTAAATCCTTTATATCATCAAAAAATAGCCCAAGAACTTTGGCACAAAGCACTGCGTAAGACTGTGTTTCTATTTGGCCTAAAGTATCGATATCAGGGAAAGAACCAGGCACATATAGCCCGCCGTCTGGCGCGATCCCTTTTAATATCGCGAGAGATGCTTCGATTGCATCGCTACCGTTCCTTGTGCTAACCAGTTTCATCCGTTACCTCCGTTAAATACTCCTTTTTATAAAATAAACCTGTACCCGGACGCTAGAAAGTTTGTCCCATAACGAGACTCCCAAAAAAGAAAACGTCCTTCCTGCACAGGCGGTTTGCAAGAATTAACTATTTTTCTAAATATTTTTCCAAAAATTCAGGTGCCTTGCCGGTTCCGCTTATTACGAGATAAGCGCTGATCTCGGAGAAAAGATCATCGAACTTTTTAAGCAGTTCCGCAAGTTCGGTATCTTCTTTTTTGACCAGTTTTGTTAAAACGTCTATGTAAATTGAGGATATATCAAAATCTGCTGATAAAACACCGCAAACAAAACCATAGAGTTTGTCGACATTATCAATACCGTAATCTGTAGTGTTGATAAATCGGATTTGATGCTTCAAACCATACATGCAACGGTTGTTATCGTCAATATATACGATATTACCAGAAACTTTCTCTACGTCGGCATTCGCCATATCAAGTAGCTTCTTTGATTTTCCGCTGCCCTTTTTACCATAAATCAAACGGATCATAATGGCACCACTCCTTTATTGCTTTTTATAATTATACAATGTTTACCTTTATTTATCCACACCAAAAGCCAACATTTATTTTAAATTCCTCATCCATATATTACCGTAAGAACCGCCTTGCCTGCAAATCCGGCAAAGCGGTTCTCATAACTGTTATTTTATCAGTGACGCTCCCGTCATTTCTCCCGGAACCGATACCCCCATCATTTCAAGCATCGTCGGTGCTATATCTGCCAGGATACCTCCCGCACTTAGCTTAGCGTGCTTATATCTCTCGCTGACAAGAATAAACGGTACATTATCAACTGTATGTGCTGTAAATGGCCCTCCGTCCGTGTCAAGCATTTTCTCTGAATTGCCGTGGTCGGCTGTAATGATAGCCTCCCCACCTGTTTTCAAGATAGCATTCACTACCTTTATCACACATTCATCAACAGCGTCCAATGCTTTGACAGCAGCCTCGAGCATACCTGTGTGCCCGACCATATCCGGGTTGGCAAAGTTTAAAATCATCACGTCATACAGACCCGATTCAATGTGACGGACCGCTTCCGCAGCTACTTCATAAGCGCTCATTTCCGGCTTTAAATCATAAGTGGCGACTTTTGGGGATGGTATCAGAAACCGGTCTTCGCCTTCATTAGGCTTCTCAATGCCTCCGTTGAAAAAAAACGTGACGTGTGCATACTTTTCAGTTTCGGCAATACGAAATTGTTTTTTGCCGTTCTTTGACAGATACTCGCCAAGCGTATTTTTAATAACTTGCGGCTTATAAGCCACATAAACGCCTTTAATCGTTTTATCGTATTGTGTCATGCAAACATAATGCAGCGGGAAAAAGTTACGGCTAAACCCTTTAAACTCCTCATCAACAAAAGCTCGTGTAATCTCTCTCGCCCTGTCCGGCCTAAAATTGAAGAATATAACGGAATCCCCCGCTCTTATTTTGGCTATCGGCCTGCCGTTCTTGATAATCACGGTTGGCAATACAAACTCGTCCGTATCACCATTATCGTAGCTTTGTTGCATGGCCTGTGCCGCAGACTCAGCCGTAAGACCCTCGCCTCTGACCATTGCTGCATAAGCTTTCTCTACCCGTTCAAACCTATTATCCCGGTCCATCGCATAATATCTGCCCATTACTGTCGCAATTTCACCGATGCCGATTTCTTTTATCCTCGCTTCGAGCTGTGCGATATACTCTATTCCGTTGTCAGGTGGGACATCACGCCCGTCCATAAAGCAATGGATATAAACGTTTTTAAGGCCACGCAGTTTTGCCATTTTAAGCAGTGCATAGAGATGACAAAGGTGGCTGTGAACACCGCCATCCGAAATAAGCCCAAGAGCGTGCAAGCAAGTTCCTCTCGCTTTAACATTTTCCATTGCACCGATGAATTCCTGTTTTTCAAAAAAACCGCCGTCTTCGATGTCTTTCGTGATCCTGGTTAGCTCTTGATATACAATCCTGCCGGCTCCAATGTTTAGATGACCGACCTCGGAATTGCCCATCTGCCCCTCCGGCAGCCCCACAGACATACCCGATGCACCAATTACCGTATGCGGATATTTTTTTTTGAGTGCGCATATACCCGGAACGCCCGCAATCTTAATCGCATTGCCTTTGCTTTGGCTTCTGTTGCCAAAACCGTCCAGTATGATCAAACCTGTCAATGTTTTTGACATAGCTACCCTCTTAAAACTTGACGATAAGCGAAAAATCCTCAGCTTTGAGAGAAGCCCCGCCAATAAGGCCGCCGTCAATTTCCGGTTTAGCCATCAGTTCAGCCGCATTGGAAGGTTTCATACTGCCGCCGTATTGTATTCGGATTTTCTCCGCAACGTCTTTTGAAAAAGCTTCTTTTACAGCGTTCCTGATCGCCGCGATCGTATCGTTTGCATCATCAGCCGTAGCTGTCTTTCCGGTACCGATCGCCCATATCGGTTCATATGCCAGCACAACACCTGCAGCCTGATCATCGCTGAGCCCCAAAAGTGCCAGCTTTGTCTGTCTGCAAACGACCTCGGATGTAATGCCGGCTTCCCTCTCTTCAAGCTTTTCTCCAACACATACGATAGGTTTGAGACCAAACTTTAAGGCTGTCTTTACCTTTTTATTGACTGCCTCGTCCGTTTCTCCAAAATACTGCCTTCTCTCTGAGTGGCCTATAATAACATATTCAACGCCCAATTCCTTAAGCATTGCGGGAGCGATTTCGCCCGTAAATGCGCCGCTCTCTTCAAAATGCATATTCTGGACACCAAGTTTGATATTTGAATCCTTTAGTTCCGCTGCCGCTGCTTCGATGTTCACAAACGGTGGACAAACTATGATATCAACATCTTTTACGTCTTTTACCAGCGGTATCAGCGCACGAATCAACTCTCTTGATTCACTCGCCGTCTTGTTCATCTTCCAATTACCTGCAATAATCGGTTTTCTCATGTGTTCATTCCTCCAAAATAAATATTGATAAAGACCGTAAGCCTTTATATGGCTTTAAAAAAGGGCTACCCCAAAGAGGGTAACCCTATCAATTACGATAGATAACACCCTCTACTTATCTTCAAGCGCGACAATACCTGGAAGCTCTTTACCTTCAAGCAGCTCAAGACTGGCACCGCCCCCAGTGGATATATGATTCATCGCGTCCGCATACCCAAATAGCTTAACGGCCGCAGCGCTGTCGCCACCGCCGATAATTGTAAGGGCATCTGATTCCGCCATGGCTTTGGCCATCGCTTTGGTTCCTTCAGCAAAAGGTTCCATCTCAAAAACGCCCATTGGTCCGTTCCAAATAACGGTTTTAGCCGTGCGTATCTTATCTGTAAAAAGCATTCTTGAAGAAGGACCGATATCAAGCCCCATCCAGCCGGGCGTCATCTCATCGGATGGTACAACCTCAGTCTTTGCCTCTGCGTCAAATTTCTCTGTAATGATAGAATCGACCGGCAAGAAGATTTCAACGCCTTTATCCTCCGCTTTTTCCATAAGACCTTTTGCGAGTTCGATATGCTCTTCGTCAACCAGCGATGTGCCAACTTCAAAGCCCTTGGCTTTAAGGAAAGTATACGCCATGCCGCCGCCTAAAATAATGAAATCCACTTTATTAATCAGATTATCGATAACGCCGATTTTATCGGAAACCTTGGCTCCGCCCAGTATCGCCAGAAAAGGACGGGCCGGGTTGCTTAGCGCATTGACTAGCACATTTAATTCTTTTTCAATAAGTAATCCTGCAACCGCCGGGATATATTCGGCTACCCCTGCGGTAGATGCGTGCGCTCTGTGCACTGTTCCGAATGCATCATTTACGAATACATCCGCAAAAGACGCAAGTTTCTCGGCGAATGCCGGATCATTATCTGTTTCCTCTTTATGAAACCTTAAGTTCTCAAGCAGTACGATTTCACCTTCAGCCATCGCCCCGACAGCAGCTTTTGCGCTCTCGCCAATGACATCATTCGTAAAAACAACTTTGCATTCCATTAACTTTTCCAGTCTCGCAGCGACAGGCGCAAGTGAATACTCCATATTAAACTCACCTTTTGGCCTGCCAAGATGAGAACATAGAATGATTTTCGCATTTTGTTTTTGTAGATATTCAATCGTTGGCAGGGCAGCTAGAATTCTCGTCTCATCAGTAATATCTTTTTTGTCGTTGAGCGGGACGTTAAAGTCTACCCTGACTAAAACCCTCTTCCCTGCGACATCTATGTCGTTAATTGTCTTTTTATTCATTACACGCTCCTTAGTCATTATGTTAAATACTCTAGAAAGTATGATTGCCTTGCATAATTTTATTCGATCATCATAGAAAAATCAAGAAAAAATATTCTTTAATAAGAGTACCCGGATTTTGCAGCCAATATACTCAAAGGGTTTTGTATCAAAATTTCAATAAAATTAATGGATAGCAAAGTAAAATATCAATAAGCCGAAAACCGATTCGTATATTATTTGAGATCTGTGAAATTATCCTGCCTGAGCCCTTCGTAGAGCACAACGCTTACTGCGTTTGAGAGGTTTAAAGACCGTAGCCCTTCTTTCATCGGAATTTTAATGCACCGGTTTGGGTTTGCATAAATTAGATCTTCGGGCAATCCGCGCGTCTCTTTCCCGAATAATATATAACAATTGTCTTCAAATTTGACTTGATAATAGTATTGAACGGCTTTTGTCGAGCAATAATAGTATTCGCCCTTTGTTTCACTAAAAAAAGATTGAATATCGTGATGAACGGTCACATTAAGATACTTCCAATAATCAAGCCCCGCCCTTTTAAGATATTTATCTTCAATGCTAAACCCTAAAGGTTCTACGAGATGGAGCCTAGCGCCTGTTACCGCACAGGTTCTAGCGATGTTTCCGGTATTCGCCGGTATTTCCGGTTCGACCAGTACGATATTGATACGCATCTCCTTGCCTCCGTTCTTTTATCGAATTGATTATACATAAACAGCATCATTCTTACAACCAGTGGGTAATATATTGAATAAAAGCAGTAATGGTTTGGCTTAATACCATACGTAAATGTTGGCAAACCGTTTTATTTATAATATAATGCATTAAAATAATGGTTGGAAAATATATTATTTATTTGAAAAGCTTTTGCTGAATAGTAATATAATATCTTAAAATATCATGATTGGAGTCTGTATGTCGAAAGGACAAAAAAGTTTTGTAAAAGGCGCGGCCATACTAGGCGGCGCCGGGCTGATTGTAAAAATTATCGGTGCGATATTCAGAATCCCGCTTACCAATATTATTGGAGCCGACGGCATGGCCAACTATCAGGTCGCTTATCCCATTTATGCAGCACTTGTCGTTATCTCAACAGCCGGACTTCCCGCAGCCATTTCGAAAATGGTTTCAGAGCGGGTTACCGTTGGCGATTACAGAGGAGCACACAGGGTGTTTCAAACGGCTTTTCGGGTCTTGTTCTTTATCGGTATCGTTTCAACAGCCGTCATGCTGGCGATTTCAGGCCTATTAGCCAACGCCGCCACAATTCCGACTGCTAAACTGAGTCTCATGATGATTTCTCCCTCGTTGTTTTTTGTCGCCATATTATCAGCCTACAGAGGTTATTTTCAAGGGCTTCAGATTATGTCACCGACCGCTTTGACACAGCTTATCGAGCAGGTTGTCAAGCTAGGCGCGGGCCTTTACTTAGCTTCGCTCTGGATAGACAAAGGTGTAGAATACGGTGCTGCCGGTGCTTTGCTCGGCGTCACAATTTCAGAGATCTGCGCTTTGGCGCTGATCATCGGAATATATAACAAGAAGAAAAAGGATATTAAAGAAAAACGAAAGGCTTTAGGGCAGCGATCACTGCGCGGCACAACCAGATCAATGTCCAGTGAACTGCTGCGTATTGCAATCCCGGTTACACTTGGCGGATGTATCATGCCCATCGTAGGCTTACTCGATACATGGATCGTCACTAACACAATGGTATCAATCGACTATTCTGCTTTTAATCCTTTAACGCCAAAAACAAGTTTTGGCGTGCTGACCGGATCGGTTAATCCACTCATCAATATGCCTGCTGTTTTATCTCTTGCACTGTGTATGAGCCTTATACCGGCTATATCTGAAGCCCGGGCAAAAAAGGACAACGCTTCAATAGCGGAGCGGTCGGCAATGGGATTTAAGCTAGCCATGCTGATTGGTCTCCCCTGTGCGCTCGGTATGTTTTTTTTGGCACGGCCCATCATCTCTTTGCTATACTCATCGGGGCTTTCCGCTGATGAACTCAGCATTGGTGCAGATCTATTAAGAACATTATCAATTGGCGTTTTATTCCTGACGATGCTGCAAACGATGACTGGAATCCTTCAGGGAGCGGGAAAGCAGCATATCCCGCTTATCAACCTCGGCGTTGGCGCAGTTGTAAAGGTAGTCCTTAGCATCGTTTTAATCCGCGTACCGTCTTTGAATATCAACGGCGCCGCCATCGGTACAGCCGCCTGTTATGCCATTGCATCTATACTTAATGTGCTCGCGGTTATCAAGATCACAAAACCAAGAATCAAAGTCGCTTCCGGGCTTCTGATGCCTGTTTTATCGACTGCCATCATGGGAATCGTATTATATTTTATGTATGATTCTCTTGTGCCTGCTCTTGGAAACACAAAAACAACAATTTTATGCATTGCGGGCGCCATGCTCATCTACATCATTTTACTGTTTGTCACTGGGTCTATAAAAAGAGATGATATGCCATACATACCCGGAGGGTCAAGAATAACACGATTTATGAATAGGCTTGGTTTTTGGGAAGAATAGCATGAATATTACAATAGCGAGTATGAATGCCAACGGTGAGTTGGACGAAAAAGTAATCAAAATTGCGCAGGAAGCCAGAAGGGTCGTTGTCCAGACGGATATCTCTGACATACTTCTATCTCGAAGCATAACTTACGAGTCGCTTGACGCGATATACAAAGACGCTATTAATTTTGATGACCTTATTCAAAAATCCTTAGCCTTGCTATTACGGGACAAATTGCTTTTTATTGTGCTTGGTGACGTATACCTCAATAAAATTGCAGCAGAAGTCATCAAGCGTGTTAAACAAACAGGAGGTCATGTGACAATCGTTCCGGGAGGAGATGCCGCACTATGCATGGCCTTTGAAAACGGGGTTTTAGATAATATCAACGGCGTCGGCATATACAGTGCGGTATCGTTCGAAAGGGCTCCGGATACTGATTTGGTTATCGTTATCAATGAGATTGATACACGCCTGATAGCATCAGAACTCAAGCTTAAACTTTCTCGTTACTACGGTGACGAACATCTTGTATATATTGCGGATATCCGCGGCAAATCCGGGCAAATAATTCCACTTTGCATGCTTGACGGCAGGCAATCGTATGGGTATTATACTAGCATAGTAATACCGCCATGTGCGCTGGAAAAAAAGCAACGATACACATTCTCCGATCTGGTTTCCATTATGGATATGCTGCGGTCAAGGAATGGTTGCCCGTGGGATAATGAACAGACGCACCAAAGTTTGAAAAGATATTTGATTGAAGAAAGCTATGAGGTGCTTGAAGCGATTGATAATGATGATATAGATGCACTGTATGATGAGCTTGGTGATGTATTGCTGCAAGTCGTATTCCATGCAAAGGTAGCCAGCCAGTGCGGTGAATTTGATATCACAGACATAACAACAGCTATATGCAAAAAGATGATATCAAGGCACGTACATATATTCGGCAGCGTTATGGCGGATACCCCCAAAGACGTCATTCAAAGCTGGGAAAAGATAAAGAAAAATGAAAAGGGCCAGCAGTCCCAAACCGAAGTTCTAAAAGACATCCCGAAGAATCTGCCTGCCCTAATGCGCAGTGAAAAAGTTCAAAACAAGGCCGCCCATGTAGGATTCGATTTTAGATATGTATCAGAAGCAATAAACAAGCTCAAAGAAGAGATTGCCGAGGTCGAAGTAGACATGGGTAACAGCGAAAAACGACTGGAAGAATGCGGAGATTTGCTCTTCTCTGCCGTTAATGTTTCAAGGCTGGCAGGAGTTGAACCTGAATCTGCGCTTCATAAAGCAACCGATAAATTTATTGAGAGATTTTCACAAGTGGAAAGGATTGCGTCAACGGAAAATGTGGACATGCACACATGCGGAATCGATAAGTTAAATGACTTATGGGATAAAGCTAAGAAAAAAAATATCTAAATATTTTACTTACCTGCGTATAATTTTCGCGTGATGCGGAAAGAGTTAGGATATACACATATATTTAAACACAATATAGGAGGAATCATTTATGAACAAAACAGAATTAATCGAAGCAGTAGCAGAAAAAGCGAATATGAAGAAAAAAGATACGGAAGCATGTCTTTCAGCGTTGATTGAGACCATAAGCGGTACACTTGCCAGTGGCGATAGGGTGCAATGGACTGGTTTCGGCACTTTTGAACTCAGAAAACGGGCGGCGAGAAAAGGCATAAATCCTGCGACAGGAGAGCAAATTGATATTGCCGCTTCAAATGCGCCTTCATTTAAGCCGGGCAAAGCATTCAAAGAGACTTTCAACAAGTAATATTAGGCGAATTGCAACCGATGACTGGTAGCATCATTCAGATGCTCATATTTTATCTATTAAGAAACTAAGAGCAAGCTATCGAAAGCTTGCTCTTGTTTTCCTTTTTTAAGCACTGTTTTTTGATATTCTCAGCCGTTACTCTTTCCAACCTGTTTTGTGGTGGCAGAGCGCAATGTACGCATCCTCATCAATCCTGCTCATTATCATTTCAAGCTCGTCATCACCGAATGATGTCGTCCTGCCGTCGGCAAACTCTGCATCAACAGCTCTCTTTAGCGCATCGACAAGATTATCTTTTTTGTTTACCGCAAGATCACCTTTTAGTTTAAAATGTGAATTAATCCAATGAGCAATTCCGGCCAGCCCGGAGTGTGCGTTAATGGCTACGGTAACGGGGCGTTTGAGTATTTTTTCGGTGTTAAATATATTGTATATTTTTTCATCCTTTAAAAGGCCGTCCGCATGAATGCCTGCACGGGTCGAATTGAAATTTCTCCCGACAAAAGGCGTCCTTGGGCTGATTTCGCTATTTAATTCATTTTCAAAATACTCGGCCATCTCGGTAATCACAGTCAGATCCATACCGTCCGTCGTGCCCCTCAAGCCACAGTATTCCATGACCATCGCCTCAAGCGGACAATTACCCGTTCTTTCACCGATGCCAAGGATCGAGCAATTGACAGAGGACGCTCCATAAAGCCACGCGGTTGCCGCATTAGTAACTACTTTATGAAAATCATTATGTCCATGCCATTCTAAGAGCCGGGACGGAAACCCGGAATAAAAACGCAGCCCGTAAACAATACCCTGTACGCTTCTCGGCAAAGAAGCTCCTGGGTACGTAATTCCGTAACCAAGAGTATCACACATGCGTATCTTAATGGGTACTCCACTTTCCTGCATCAGGCTCATCAGTTCATCGGCAAAAGGAATCACGAAACCATAATAATCTGCCCGAGTGATGTCTTCAAAATGACACCGCGGACGGATTCCATGATCTATCGCCTCCTTGATAATACCAAGATATTGATCTTTGGCCTGCTTTCTGTTCAAACCCATCTTTTTGAAAATATGATAATCTGAACAACTGACCAATATACCCGTTTCTTTAATGCCAAATTCCTTTACGAGTTCAAAATCTTTTGCGCTGGCCCGAATCCAGGTCGTAACCTCAGGATACTTATATCCGAGATCGAGACAGGCGCGTACCGCCTCTTTGTCTTTGTCCGTGTATACAAAGAACTCGCTTTGACGGATGAGACCTTTTGGTCCGCCCAGCTTGTGTTGCATTTTATATAAATCGATTACCTGTTTTACCGTAAAAGGCGTCCGCGCCTGCTGTCCGTCACGGAACGTTGTATCCGTCATCCAGATCTCATCAGGCATTCGCATCGGAACGACCCTGTGGTTAAACGTAATTTTAGGAACTGAATCGTAGTCAAACATGTCCGGGAATAGCTTTGGCTTATCGACATCCTGAAACGAAAACCGATAGTCGTTTTCCACCAACAAATTCGATCTTTTATCTAACTTATGCATGAAAGATTCCTCTTTTCTTCTATTTCAATGAACGAACGAATTCCTTCATTCTGTTCATACCTTTTATAATCTCCTCTTCTTTTACCGCGTAGCTGAGTCTGACGTAATCGTCCGCCCCAAATACAGCACCGGGCACGACTGCCGTCTGCATACTTTCAAGCAATAATTCGGAAAATTTTAATGAATCGTCTATTGCTATTCCGTTATATGTCTTACCCTTGATCCGGGAGATATCCACCATCACATAGAACGCGCCGCTTGGGATACGGCAGGATATCCCTTCGATATCGTTGATCAGTCTACAAAGTAATAATCTGCGTTTATCAAAAGCCGCTTTCATTAATCCCACGTCTCTCTGCGGACCGTTTAGCGCCTCTATGCTCGCGTACTGTGCAATTGAATTTGGGTTTGATGCCGCGTGGGATTGGTACGCTCCCATCACCTTCGCCAATTCTGTGGTACTGGCGGTATAACCGATCCGCCATCCTGTCATTGCATACGTTTTTGACATACCGTTCACGATAATTGTTGCATCCTTTATTTCCTGCCCGAGCGACGCAATGCTGATGTGTTTACCTTCGTAGACCAGCTCATCGTAAATTTCATCGGAAATTACGAAAATACCCGCATCCAGCGCAACAGAAGCGATTTCCTTTAATTCCTGCTCCGTATAAACCGAACCGCACGGATTGGACGGCGTGTTCAAAATAACCGCTTTAGTTTTTGCTGTGATCATCGAACGGATGCTTTTTGCACTCGCCTTAAACACCCCGTCCGTCTCAATAAATACAGGGATACCGTCTGACATCCGAACCAGTTCCGGATAAGTCAGCCAGTACGGAACCGGTATGATCACCTCATCACCCGGATTCAATATAGCCGCGAAAATATTAAACAGTGAATGTTTTGCTCCATTTGATATGACAATATCTCTGGGCGCATACTCAAGGCCATATTTTTTATTTAGTCTCTTTGAAACCGCCTCCTTAAGCTCCGGCATGCCTGAAGCCGGCGTATAGCGGGTTATCCCTTTGTCAAGCGCCTTTTTTGCAGCGTTTTTAATATATTCCGGGGTGTCAAAATCCGGTTCTCCGGCTCCAAAACCAATAACGTCCTCGCCGGCCTGTTTCATTTTATTGGCCATGGCGGATATTTTAAGCGTTATCGACGGTGATATGCTTATTGCCTTTTTGGATAAATTCATTTTCGCCTCCGAATCTTATTTAAATTTGCATGATTGACAATCAGAACCTTCATCGAGACACTATATTATCATAGATTATATGCTTTTTCAACATGATTTATATTAAAATATGAATGTCAGTAAATAAAATATTGCAGGTAATAGGCATTGAGTATCTGTTTGCCCAGCAATCATTTATATAGTCTGATACATATAAATATTAATGGGGTGATGATAATGAAAGAGTTAGTTGTATTATACGGTAATAATTGCGGATATTGCAAGAAAGCAAAGATGCTGATTAAGCGTGCGCTTGAAAAAGAAACAAAATATACCGCTCTTAATATAAGATTTGTCTTGGACGAAGATCAAGAAGGCAAAAATTACCCGCACACGCTTATCCCCGCTTTTTACTGTGACGGAGAAATGTTTTTTGAAGGCAACCCAAATATGGATATTGTCATGTCCACACTTAAAGACTGCTATGAGTAAATTTCAATTAATTAAAAAAGTATGAATATAATGATCTTTCCTTGATTATTCTGTAATTTCGTATTAAAATGACCAAAAAAGAGAGGGGATTAGGAGCTATGTCAAATTATATCGTTGCAACAAGCTCAACATCCGACTTGCCTAAAGAATATACAGAAAAGCATAACATTCCAATCATGAAATATACCTATTATATCGATCATAAAGAGTATAAAGACGGCGATATGGATACGAAGACTTTCTT
>JBMNOU010000026.1:0-23969 GCA_050943215.1 Christensenellales bacterium
TGGGGTGGGTCATTCTTACCATTCTCAATTAAATTAATAAGCATGGCCGATCTATCAACCTTTTTACCTAGATCTGCTTGCGTCATTTTGGGTATTTGAGTTGTTCTTAGTTGCTGAAGATATTCTCCAAACTGGTTATTTGGCAACAATATCACCTAAATAAATAAATTTATTTATTTATTATAATTTATTCTTAATTCTTTGTCAATTATTTATTCGATCGTCGCTGCTATTTCCATTATTAGTGACTGATGAAATATATCGTGACTAGCATTCCTATTGACGAAATCTTGGAGGTTAATTAAAAAAGCATCCTGATGGACGCTTTTTTGTTGTCGATATAAGGTTAATATACCCTAACTTTGATCTGATCTATGAGGAACTTCTATTTCAATTGTTTGTGTGGTTGAAACTTGTATCTCAGTAACTATTGGAGTATATAAATCCACTTCGATTCCTGGCGTAGATATTGACACAACTAGTGAGTAGCGAACATTATCATTGTAACGATGTAAATAACCGCGTTCTCTCCACCATCCAATTACAGGGTATATAGCAATGAATCGAGCCTCACAAAGATCGGCCGCATTTTGTAGTCTAGAATCAGAATGTACTGAACCTACATCTCGATTGTCAGAGCCAAGATGCCAATATTCACTGCCACTTGTTCCTTCTCCTTTATCCTGTGGGTCTTCTCCCCGCATTTTTACATTTATTCGTTTAATAAAGTCCTGTTTATTTTCATTTTTATTTATGACATCGAACCTTAGGCCACAAGAAGGATAACGATATCTATCCTTCCAGCCAATTTCACCTGGTCCAGGTTCAATGAAATAGGATAGAGTAACTCTCATTTCTGCCTGTACTTCCCCCAAATCCCTCAGCAAGTCCTCAGGCCACGGGATTTTATGAATATGCATTTCGTTCATGCTGTCTTTTTCAAATGGCTGCAGCTCGCCTTCGATAACAAGATTCACGCTATTGTTCATACAATGGAGGGCTGTTTCTAAATTAGGAATTCCATATCCGCAGGATCGTAGCAGATTGCGGCGTCCTTTTGTTTTAGTATCAGGTTGACCAAATTGCCGAATCATTGCATCAGTCCATCGTGCAGAGTGAATCATTAACGCACGTATAGTTTCAGGCCATGCGTCTGGATATTCTGCCATTAACTGAGCAGCTATATAGGAAGCTTGCGCTGTAGCCGAGCTTGTACCCCATGTAGTTGTAAATAAACGTGATAGAGGTTTAAAATACGTTGTTAATAATGATAAGTCTTCACATTCAGTAACATTAGTTCCGTCGGTTACCATATTACCACCATCACATAGGATTTCAGGTTTTATGGGCCACTTAGGGTTCCACGACACCGAAGTCGAACTATAAGGCGACAGTTGCCCAGCATCAGCAACCGGTTGATAATTTGCATACAGACCATTTGTAATCCGTATTAAATTATTATATGCCCCGACCGTAATGGCATTCCAAGCTTGGCCTGGGCTTTCAACGGAATGCAATATATTTGTATTATAATAATGTTGTGGATCAACTATTTCAAGTGGATGAACATTACCTGCGCTAACAAAGAATAATCTTTTGTTCTCGCCATTTACTCCGGCAACAATACTATCGACAGCACCAGACCAAGAAGTTGGGCTACCGTCTGGTGTATTGTATTTTTCTGATGTAACGGCCATACAGATAGCACGGTTGGTATGCGGGCGGCTAATCTCAGCCAAATATATTGCTCTTTGGGTTATTGCTCCATATAACTGAGGTTCATTCTCTTCATTTGAGGGTAGAATTTTGACTGATTCAATTTTATGCTTAACTACATAGCGACTTGTAGATAAAAGCTTCTCCTCTAAACTTTTATATAACGAAACACCTGCCATCTCTGTCCCATGGCCATCCTTGTCATCGCTTCCCCAAGAAGATTCAACTGATTGCACAGTATCTTCACCATCAACTGCAGATAAAAGTAGGGGATGTCCACTATTAATGCCTGTATCTAATATACAAACGGCTGTATTTGAAATATCATAATCTAGACGTGACAGCAACTCATTTGCCCAATCGCGTTGTTCTTTTACCGTCAACTCTTCAAAGAAACTTGCAAGCTCTGGTGCCCTTCGTATCTCCGCTACATAAGAGAAATTACTTATTACATTACTAAGTTGCTCGGCACTAGCAAATACCAACTTAATTAAGCGCTCGGGGAATTTAATAGATCGATCGTCACAGGGGATTTTCAAATCTATGCAACATTTTGAGAAGGCATCCTCAACAACTTTAAAATCATCCTTTTCTACCCTAAGCCATATCTCACACCAAGCGGGTGTTGTAACAGGGATTGCTGTTTTCGCCCCAATCCAAAATGCATCAAGAAAAGCCAGTTTTACATCTTCGATACTATTTATAAGCTCATCGTATCTTGCTTTCCCTTTCTCATTATACGTAGAAAGATATTTGTCAACTTTCCCGATGAAGTATGCTTCTTTTCCATCAGGGACATAAACGGTAGCTCGAGCTATATCGTTCTCTTCATCAATCCTAACATTTAAAAGCCTTATACCAACATTTAAATTCTCCAAGCTTTTTACCGCAAGATCATGGCTCTTTAAACTTGAAAACTCTAGATAGGTGCCTTCCTTATACCGAATTGCCGCTACTTGTTTTTGTGTTAATGATTGTGAATAAGCTTCTTGAAATCGACGTGTGAGATAGGCAGCATGCGCATTAACATCTCTTTCGGGTATTCTTTTTTCGGCTCCGCGGGTCCTCCTTGAAACGTATGGTAACGGTTCAATAGTGTTACTAAGAAATATGTTTTTCTTTGGAGCCTCCATTCTACGCCTCCTTGTAAGCCGATAATCTTTCGGTGATCAAAGATTTTAACTCCATTTCGCTAATTGCTTGATCTTTTAATATTGACTGCTTAATGGCGTCATCACAGACTTTAACAATTTCCGCCTGACTAAGATGTATCGCTTGATTAACCAACTCTTCTGAAGGTATAAGATTAGAAAATCCCCCAAGTCTTATTTCAAATAGCTTTAATACTTCGGCTTTTGTTGGTAAAGAGTAATGTAAAACATCGTCGAAACGACGAAATAGCGCCTGGTCCAATATTTTATGATTATTCGTAGCTGCTATTATTATACTTTCAGAACTATCCTGTTCAATAAACTGAAGGAATGAGTTTAAGACACGACGCATTTCACCAACTTCATTATCCATGCTCCTATCTGCACCTATTGCATCAAACTCATCAAACAAATAAACACCAATGATACTATAGATTGAATCAAAAATCTGACGAAGCTTTACACTGGTTTCACCCATAAACTTAGTCACAAGCTTATCCATTTGAACCACAAACAATGGAAGATGTAGCTCCGAAGCGATTACTGATGCTGTTAAAGTTTTTCCCGTACCTGGGGCTCCTTCAAGCAATATCTTTCTTCTATTTGTTAAACCGTATTTCTTTAACTTATTACGATTAGTAAATTCATTCAGAACGCGATAAATTCTATTGTAAACTTCCTCTGAAACTACTAAGTCTGATAACCGATTATCAGGCATAGACATAATAAACATATTGTTCTGGTTGTTAATCTGAACAACTTTGTTCTTTAGAAAGTTCGTTTTTTCAAGTAGCCCTTTAAGTTCACGTGCCAAAACTACATGATTTTGTTTAGCCTCATAAGCAGCGATTTGAAGAACAACTGTCTTAAATTTTTCATCGTCCCGATCCAGATGAGCCTTAATTAGACTTTTTATTTGGTCTGCTGTAGCCATGAGCTCACCTCCAAGAGAAAAAATTCCCCATTTATTATATAGGATAATTCGATATGCCGCAATATGGTAATTAATTACTCATGCTCCATACTGCTCATTGCATTAATTTTAACACAATTTTATCAGTTTATCTGTACCAAAAAACGGGTGTCATAGCCGATCAATCTTTATTAAACGTTTCCTGGAACAGCATTACCCCTTATATAATGAAAAGAAGCATCCTGATGGATACTTCTTTCATGGTCGCTGTTATGTGCTTTTCTTCTGTCGATACAGGTCAAATCATCCTAAAATAAATGCAGTACATCCGCCAACGTAAATCCCCTTCGCTAATCATTTGCTAAACGGAGCACATGCTACGCTGCGGAATCCATAGTGTTGTGGAAGGCTGTGTCTAAAACACAATCGCTCAAAGTCCCGTAATATAGAGGGTTCTGCGGAATAGGCACTATGTCATAATATCCAGTAACAAACGGTTATCCTAACTCCTAAGCGTGAGGTCACCGGTTCAAATCCGTTCGGGCGCGCCAATGAAACCCAGTGTTTATGCGGGTTTGCGCGAAATCACCTCTCTTGATCTTGTGAGATCAAGAGAGGTGATTTTCTTTGTTTTTCTTCTGAATTTTGTGCTAAGAAATCGATGCCCTATTCACACCATTTAGAGATTTTCTTAGCACTTTGCTAAGAAAATTTTGAGGTCAGGCAATACTATTAGCAGAATTCTTCGTCATAGACATAAACGCAACAAACTGCTTGAACAGCTCAGGATTATTTTTCACGGCAGATAGAAGTTCTTCTTCTTCGGATTTGCGTTCATCCTTGCGGTAAAAGTCATCATTCATGGCATTGGCAATCCGTATCCGATCTTCATCGATAATGCGTGAATATTGATGCGTGACCATCTTGGGGTCTTTTTGCCCATTTTCGCCCTGTACCGCTTTAATGTCCCCGCCAGATACTCTCAATTTGTAAGTTGTTGCGGTAGAACGGATGCTATGGAACACATATTGTTTGTCGCCGTGCTTAGGCTTTATGCCCATTTCATTCAGCACCCGTTGAAACCGTTTGTTCAAATGTTCTGTCATAACGGGCCTTCCATTTTCCTGGCAAATCAGCATGCCGTAATCATAATAGCTATCACCAAGTACGATTTTTAGTTCTTCCTGCATTTCTCGCAGCTTCATAATTTTACTGTACACCATTTCAGGGAGATAAGCATTTCGGTCGCTTCCTCCGTCTTCCTTGGTATTCTTCAGTACAACCACGGATTTGCAACGCGGATCGGAGCTTGGGAACTTAAAATACACCTTGGTTTTTTTGACTTTCTCCAAAGCCTGCTTGTTTACACGGTCAATGGCTTTATGGATATAGAGGATTCTTCTTTGCGGATCGACGATGTCCTCCCACTGCAATCCACCAACTTCGCCGCCGCGCATTGAGCCTGCAAAAGCAAGGTTCATGGCACAATGAATTAAATACAAATCATAAACGTCCGGGTTATCCGTATATTTCAATACCCGATCAATCTCGTCGGGAGTTAGTGCTGGTCTTTCCTCGCTCTTGTATTCAGGCACGGTTGCATCGAGAAATGGGTTGCTGTCAATGTGCTGCCACTTTTTAGCCCTATTAAAAGCGCATCGTAAGATTTTGTGTATGTCATTTACGGTGCTTGCAGTGACGAATTCACCGGATTTTTGGTTATATTTTGTGTCAACTTGAGGACACTCTGTAATCAACCACACATAATACTTGTCGATGGCTTTTACCGTAAATTTTGTAATGGGAACGCCCTGCCAATAGTCATATACGTAATTCTCAAGAAGGCTTGTCGAACTTTGGTAATAGGAAGTACCCCATTTTTTAATGCCATATATCCTGATAAATTCCTCCATAAACGGTTTCAACAATAAGCCGTCTCCATCACTTGGAATTTCGGACTTCGCCTGTTCGTCAATCGGGTTAAATGCCCTCTGCGCCTTATTGATTTGAGCGGCGTTAATGGATTTCTCACGCAAACTATGATGTTCTTCATTCACAACATGCGTCTTTATTCCCAGAGCCTCTTCACGTTCAATTTCCGCTTTTCGAGCTTTTGCTTGATTCTTGGTATATCCAGATTCCCATTCTTGATGTCGGTCGTCTCCTTCGCCATTTTGATAAATGACTGCCCAGGTGTTCTTACTTCTTTGTCTAATAGATGCCATCGTTAAATACCTCCCATAACCCGTTCACAAGTATAAGGAGCAGGGTTCCTATGTCCTGCGAATAATTTGTACTCTAATTTCAACTGAGATTGTTTCTCCATGATATGTAGCCTCCTACAGAATATAGCCTTGCGCTTAGCTTGACTGTATTGTAGGAGGAATTAACAATAGATTCAAAGGTGCGAATTTTTAATTTGCACACTTGACAATTATATTTGACTATCAAGCCATTCATCGAAGCTCTTTTTTGAAATGCGGATATGCCTGCCAACGTTGATACTTTTGAATTCATTGTTTTTTACCAATGCGTAAGCGGTGGATTTACTTATGCCCAAAATGTTTTGTATTTCTTCTACCGTGTAAGTTCTCTTTTCATTTTGCGCAGGTGTATACGAGAAAGGCAGCGATATCCCTAAATTTGCTCTATCTTCTTCTTTGCTCATCCTGCATCCCTCTTGTCAAGGCCCACGCTGACCGCAAGGGCAGTGTCAATGCTATGCATATCGTCCTGGTCGAGAACGCCTATAAACTCCTTCAGCCGTTGTTTGTCAATCGTGCGTATCTGTTCCAACAACACGATAGATTCTCGGTCAAGCCCGTTCTGCGCGGGTAAAAGGCATTGTGTGGGCAAAAGCGTTTTCATGGATTTACTGGTTATCGCCGCAATAATGATGGTAGGGCTGTGCTTATTTCCAACGTCGTTCTGAATAACGAGAACAGGACGGATACCGCCCTGTTCGCTGCCAATGACCGGGTTTAGGTCGGCGTAATATAGATCGCCTCTCAATATGGATTTGTTCATGTAAGATAAACCTCCCTTGAAAATTCACACCGAAAGCGGTATGTAGGGAAGTCGGGCGCGCAGCTTTTAAGATTGGAGAGGCATAGAAAACAAGCCCTTTTCTCTCGAAATCCGCTTTGCGCCCGGTTCCGTATTTTCAAGCGCCTCTATTTGTCCTCGACACCCCAAGACGCTTCGGGAAGTCATCAAGCGGCTGGCAGCTAACCAGCGCCACGGGAGTTTCACCCCAACTGTGGTTCTCACAGAGCCGCCCTCATTGCGTGATCCCGCGTTCGCGGGGCTGTGACTGGACGGGAGTATCATTATCCCCATTGCCTGTTATCGCCGTATCGGGGGCAACCCGATATTTATAGCCGGAGGTTTTTTCGCTCACTATGGTACAGAGCAGGCACAGACCGATAATAATAGTGGAATCTGTTTGCTTCCTGTTCCCGCAGATCATGGCGCAACCGCTAACGTGGCTTATGCGTTTGGGCAAAAGCAATGAGAATGTACTTGATGAATAGATATTCTTTTTTTCAAGGAGCGCCCCATTCATCGCCGCTCTGACGAAGAACAGGTGAGAAGTTTTACCCTCTCACCTGTTTCCACAGTTAAAGCCGAAAGTTCAACCCTGCTTATTAAAAAGTTCTTTAATCTTGTTTCCGGCAGCTTTGATTGACTTCGCTATTGCCTGAAATGAACATCCCTCCATTTCCGCGATCTGTCCATATGTCAGGCCAAACTCGTGATAGAGGATGAACCGACGCCGCTGAACTTCCGGCAACTCCGTGATAGCCTTTCGCAGCCGTTCATTTTGCTGGCTGTCAACTACCATTTCCTCCACGCTCTTTGGTGAGTGCAATGCCCGGTTATAAAGCATTTGTCCGTCAACTCGGATTGTTCGGTATGCCGCTCATCCCATCGGCGTAAATTGCGCTCATGTTTGGTGAATCGTAAGAACTCCAGATAGACTGGGCGTGATACCTCCGTTTCTCGCATGATGATTCGTCCATCCTGAAAGGAAACGTAATAGTGTGTAATCCCTTCGACCACCTCTGTCCGCAGGGTATATGGATTTGTGTTGTCAAACATTGTCCTTCCTCCGATCTGAATTTTTTGAAAATCCAGATCGGAACGGAGGACTGCGGCAGCGTGGGATTCCTGCCACAAAAAAGGACACAAAAAAACCCGGTTGAAAAAGGCTCAACCGGGCATGTCCACAAAAATGCCTGATATTTGGATGTGCATGGAAAAGGTGGCCAGCGCAATCTTCCATCATACAAACATAAATTTCACTATGAAATTGTATGTGAAAGAGTCGGCATATGTGGATGCTGTCTTTATTTCGACCCCTGCGCAAGAAATAAATGCAGTATGCTCATCGATACCCCTTCCGCCACATTGCGTTGCGCGAAAGCCGGTATCCCGATGCCCACGGTATCCGTCAAAATCCGTCAAAGTTCGCAAGGATAAGAAAAGCCCACCCTCATACAAGAGGGCAGGCCCCACGGATTTCGGTTGCCAGGCTATCATAGCGTTTCGAGAAACACCTTAGACCCTGTGGCTTTGCGCCCCCGTCTTTTGGCGGGTTTGCCATTGGCTTTCTTGTTTGTTTATTGAGTGAATTTACCTTGCATTGTAAATCGCTTTATTCCCATGAACCAATGGATTTTGGCGTCCGTATATCGGAAAGTAAATAATTTTCCCACAAGAACCATTGCCCGCTGCTTGGCTTCTCACGCAACTTGATTTCACGCGGGCTATCGGCGCCAGAAGAACGAATCATGAGCTTGGCGTAACCCGCTTCCTGAAAGCTGTAAGCTCCATCGAATATGGTAATCTGATAGGGCTGCGCTGGGGTATAGTTATTTTCCGGCGTTGCGCCATGAAAGAACGAGAACGGCTTATAGCCTTTCCCAGTGAGTCTGTCGCGCAGAAACTGGACTTCATAATTGGACAATGGCTGCGGCCCTTTTAAATAATTGAGCATTTCGACCGCTTCCTGCGGATTATCCTCATAGCGGCATAGCGCCAAAACCGTCAGTGCGGCGGTTTGATACGGCGTTGATAAGGTTGCCTCCGGCAGGGCCTTTAACACGTCAATATTACATGGCAAATCTGTGAATAGGAATGTTTCATTTTTTTCCATTATCGCATCCTCCCTCCATCCTAAAAGATAAACAGAGCTGGGGTAGCAAGGATTACCGGGGATAGCGGATAATCCCGGCTTTTTCATTTGAAGTTTTTCCCAAATAAGCCTTTTAAGAATCCTTTCGCCTGTTCTTTCAGTTGCTGTCCTCCTAGAGGTGAAAAAGCGGCGGTTGTATTGGAAACAACGCCACTCTTTTTCATGGCGTTTATTGCCTGATGTGGCTGTTTCTTTTGCGTTTTCGGCACATGCTGCCGGGACGCTTGGGCCAACTGCTCTCGATACTGATAATAGGTCAAATGTGCGTTGAGCTGTTTTGCCTTGTCAACCGCCTTGTTATGAAACGCATTTTGCTCCGCACGATCAAACCCATACCAAATCATTTGATCCGGCGTTTTACTAAGAATCTCCGGAATGGACAGATCACTCAATATTTCGTCCCGTATAATGTCCCTAAAAACATCATAATTCTGCGGATGCAACGATTCCTTGATCCGGCCCAGCTCATCCACATTTTTCGGGATGAGCAGCCATATTTTTAGCCCCTCGTCCGCAAGCAGATCATCAAATGTTAGGCCAAGCTCTTCTTTGAGAAGCTGCAAAGCGCGTCTTAATGCACTTCGCAGATCGATCATGGCATGAAGCGCCTTTTTGCCCTGTTCTCCCTGGCCGCCGCTGCACTGTGTGTTGAGCTTGTTGGAACAATAATCCATCAGCAGGGAAGCGAGTAATATCGCCATGTTCATCCTGCTGACAGCTTTCTGCGTAAGTGCGATTTTTTCAAATTCCAGCCGTTCTACGATATAATCCAGTTCTTCGCTGCCTTGTGCCTTTTTGTAAGCCTCCACATGCTTTTCAAGTGTAATCGTCATGGCAGTCTGCAAGGGGTCCATGGCTTGCAATATGGGTTCAAAAACGTCCAGGCTGTCCTCGCTTACAATCTTCCACAGCAACCGCTCTTTCTCCAGTATCATTTGCGCGTCCAGCATATCGCTGGTCTTGTCCGCCACCGCGAATATTTTCTCGTATGCGGCCTCACCTCGTTTTCGGTATCCGGCTTTTTTAATCTCGTTGTAGGGTACGCGGTATTGCTCCACAAAATCCCGTACCGATACGGGCGGCGGCGCAGGTGTATCGCTGTAATCCGTTTTTACGTTGCCGTCCGCGTCAGCCGTTCCCATGCTGGCCATCGCAACCTTGGTGATCAGCCCCGAATACTCTTCCTGTAACCCCGATTCCGCAAGCTTTTGATAAAAAACCGAAGCATCCGGATTCGCATCGGCAAAAGCAACCATTTTTCGCTTGAATTCCTCCGTTTGTTGCCGCAAAGAAGGGCTTGTGATCGTGTAAGTGCCAAACGCATCCAAATAGCCTTGGACGATTCCCCTGGTTATATCACTCAAAGCGTATGACCTCCTCATCCATATACGTATAGCTGCCGGATTTTGAATCGGGTGCGACTACCATCACCTGTGCGCGCCGAATCTTTTCCGCGCTCTCGTTTCCCGCGCAGATAATCGTTTCTTTTTCAGCCGAAATAAGCCCGCAGACCTTGTCGTATTCCTCTTGAACCCGCTGCTTTTCGGCTGCAAAATCCGGACCGTTCGTATGCAGTGCAGGGACCGCTTGCACGAAACGCGCATATCCCGCATCCGTTGCCGGAATAAGCGCGCGAAACATGGTCAGCGCCGCCAACTCCGTAAAATTTGAGCTGGGCTTTACGAGCTTGCCCATGGCTTCCCTCAAGTCCTTTATCGCGTGCTGTATGGCCACATCATCTAAGGTGCTTCTGCACGATAGTGTCAGGTAGCAGTTATAAATATTGGCGAACGCCTCGCAGGTTTGAATATACGGAATTTTCAGATTCCGTGCGGTCATCTCATACCCCGTCTCGTACATCGCGCCTATATCCGCGTCAATCTCCTCGATCTTTTTTCGATACACATCAGCCACATCAGGCATGTGATTTTCGCGCGACGCCTGTTCCAACGCCGCAAACTTATCCTGCATAAGGGCGGCACTGGGCGCGAGAAAATACTTTGAGTTCCTGATTTTCGCAGAAGCCTCCTCGGCGGTTTCGCACCCTTGCATAAACGCCACCATTTCACGATAAACCTGCGTCTGTCTTGGTGCATGGCCGCTTTTTTCACACCGATCTGCCATCATACCATATAATTTCAATGCCTTATCAATGTCTCCCAAGCCGTAAACCTCCTCTTGCAAAAGTATTTATTATGGTACAGATTAAACTCTTTTCTCGCAGACATCCCCGATGATTCAGTATTTGCCGCTGTGTCCCGAGGAACCGCGACCGGATGAATTGGTAAACGTATTACTGCTACTACTGCTATCGGCACGCTGCACCTTCTGCACTTGACGATGCAGGAAAATGTCACGCTGCCCCGTCAGAACCATGCTACCTTCGCGGATATAGGCGTGGGCAAGTTCTTCCTTACGCACGGATATGAGCTGCCGCTTCCACTCGGAAGTTACAATAAAGGCGATGATAAGCGCCAAAAGCAAGCTGATCGCAACACCGTATAGGCGGTATTTCATCGTTTCCGAAGCAAGCGTGGGGATATTGCCTTTATCGTAAGAAGTGCCCGCCGCCGCTTTCGTCAGAAAGTCATCCGCCGCGTCCGCATAGGCTATAAAAGCTTCATAATATTGATCACTTTTCAGATACGGCACAAACAGCTTGTCAAGATACTCCTGTCCGGCCGGCGTAAACGCCTTGATCCCGAAACCAAGAGCGGCAAAGCCAAAGTCTCTGTCCTCTGTCGCCAGGAGCAGTATCGCTCCGTCGAGATTCTCACCATAGCCGAACCCATTCTGTTCAAAGAAGTCGGCGGCGTATAGGCTCGCCTCGCGGCCTCTTAGCGTTGAAACAACTGCCACAACGACATCAAATTGATGGCGTTCGCTGATTTTGTCCAATTTATTATTTAGGGTCACCGCCTGTTCCAATGTCAACAAACCCTCATTGTCAATAAACCGGGACAACGGCTCATCGGTGGGCATTTGCACAAAATCCGGCTTTTTCGCTCCAAGCGTCGACGCCAGATATGCATCCGCCGCGTCCAGATAGGCGATAATGCCGTCGTAATAGGTCTGCTTCGGTATCGTAGGCGTTCAAGAAGCGTCCGATGGAATCGTCCGTCACAGTATCCGCCGCGCTTCCGAAGCAGACCCAAGTCCAAATCGGGCTTTCTTCATCAACAGCCAACATAAAACCGTTTTGGCCCAGCTTCTTATGCTGCGTATAGCATTCTTCTGCGTATTTTTCCAGCGTCTGGTCGGAAGCATAGGTATTTGATGCCAAAAAAAATGCAACGTCCAACTGATATTGGCGGCTGATCTCCTGCGCATAATCGTTAAGTTCTCTCAATTCCGAATCAGACAGAACGCCAGTGTAGTCAACAATCCGTTCCTTATCCGCCGCCAACGCGGTGGACGGCAAGACCAGAACGATCAGAAGCGCGGCGATAATTGCGACAGTAAACAATCTGAATTTTTTGTTCATTGATCGCACCTCCCTACATGAAACTCGCGATGATTTGGGAAATGATAAACAGAGCGGCCGCAGCAGCCCCAAATATTTTCAAAAACCACGATTTGTACGCCGCCTTATCCAAGGGCAGATCACCGACGAATTTACCCGTCTGCCCATTCATCGCGAAGGTGTACTTTTTACCTTGCCAGCTTGTGGAGAGTAACCAGACCGGCAGCAAGGCATAGCGGACGCCGCCGCTTTTTAATTGTATATTTGCGTTCTTTGGCATGACCGTATCGTAGCCTGTCACAGTTTCGGCGAATACGGCTTCGGTGCTGTTTTTGGCGCGCTCATCGGCGCGCTTAGTACTCTTCGAAGCGTCTACATCATATTTGTTGGCAAAATATCCAGCCAGATATGCGGTTTGGAAGTCTGCCGCGTCTTCCATATGGAAAGGCTCTATGGATTCCATTAACGTATCGTCCATCGCTTGCGAACCGTCTATGGGAATTTGATTAAACCCGACTTCGCCCTGACGCAACACCCGATAGGTTGAGGTTTCCGTATAGTCGTAGCGGCTATCGCTCCAGCGGCGGATCTGCGTCGCACTATACTCGATTTCGGCGTCGGCCTCAGCGTCAAAAAGCCAAAAAGGGACGTATACGCCTTTAATATCATCAAGGTGATTCCTGTCCTTAAACACTTTAGGCAACAGTTTCTTGCCGAGATAATGCCTTTGCAGCGCTTGCAATGCTTCGTCTTTGCCGAGCTTAAAAGGAATAACAAGGTCGGGCCGCAGCGTCCCGGCAAATTTTGAAGTCATGACCACCGGATTGCCGCAGAATGGGCAGGAGGTAGCGCCCAGCGTTTCATCACCAACGATTTCCCCGCCACAGGAATGACAGGAATAAACCGCCATCCCTTGCTGTTCGCCTTGCCGCCATTCGCCACCCTCATAACTCCAGCCGATATTTTCCTCTCTCTGCGTGTGTTCCAGTTCTTCGTCCATTGCCCGAAGCGCCTCCACATTCATTACCGAATCGCAGTACGGGCATACCATCTCTTGCGTACCCGGATGAAACTGAATCGCGCCGCCGCAGTTCGGACATTTGTATTCCAATAATGCCATCTTCTATCCCTCCATATCCTTTCCTCATCGGCGAAGAAACGATAGCCCGCTTCCTGCGCCAAATCCCGGAAGAAATCCTGATACTCACTCTCCGAACAAATAGAACTCGGTTTGCGCGCCGCCCTTCTCCATGCCAATGAGCAAGCCGTCGCGCCATTCGAACATCGCGTATCGGTGAAAGCGCCCGCTTTCCCCCTGCTCGTTATACAGCTTATCGTATTCAAAGTAATAGGTCGTATCGTCCGTAAGCGTTTGATCCTCGTAGATTTTAATGGAATTGCCGTAGAGCACGAGCATGGCCGTGCGATCCATGTCCTCCCAGGTCCCCGCAATATGCGCTTGAAAAGTCTCGATCTCTTCCCCGGTATGGAGGAAACCGCAGCCCGCATCTCGCGCAAGGCAGAGAAAGAGGTCGAACACCGCCAGCGTAGCTGTATTGTCAATCACTCCCGATCGATTATCGTAAGCATAGATCTGCTCATCCGAAGCGTACTCCACGCGTAAGGATGAGCCAAGATGCTCCGGTATGCCCTCACCGGTTATGTCCGTGCCGTTGACCTTTGCCAAGTCATGTTCATCAATAAGGGCTTACAGCGCATCGAGCGAGGATAGGGGCACCGTAAATTCAAAGTCAAAAACGGCGTTACTATGCCCATACCCCCAGCCCGTACACAAAGCGCCGTCATGCCGGCGCGTAAGATTGAAGGCACAATAGTCATACGCGATCTCCCGGTCGTAATACCCGAAAAAATCGCAGTTGAATTCGTACTCAAAGACGTTTATATCTTTAGAGGCGACGGACTTAGGGGCTTCAGGGTTCGTCCGGTCGCGAATATCTCCGGTGTCGCTGGATTCTTATGGGTTGTCACTGTGTTCTGATGCGTCTCTCCCTTTTTCGGAGCAGCCCATAAACATCAGGCATAGCACCAGCGCGGGAAAAAGCATCCATAACCATTTCACAGCAGTCGCTTTCCTATTGGCCGATTTCATGGAGTATAGCGTTCGGAAATGGACGAAACGCTTCCCTCATCGATCACTATGTCCGCCAATATGGCACCCTGTCTCCCGCGGAGTTCCTCGATGAAATTATCAAGGCTGATTTGGTAACGCTCCATTCCGGCATCGGGGATATTGATCCATACATAACATTCCGTCCATAGGGTAGCCGTGCATAAAACCCAATCCTCAACTTCGTTATCAATCGCGTAACCATTTGGCATGGAAACATCGTCAACCCACAGCACTTCGTCAACAAGAAATTGTACCAGTCCGTCGGATAGGACTTTATCCAGCTTCACATAAGCGAGCTTCGTTGGCCGTCCACCGTATTGCAGAGTTCCCACGCATCTTCCCGTATTGCAGAGTTCCCACGCATCTTCCAATGGATCGTACTCATATATTGCGCCGGACGCGCTGATGGTGTAGAGGATTTCCCGCGTGAATTTTCCATCAAGGTTCGTTACCAGCCAAATGTCGCGGCAAACACCCTCAAGTTCGGTGGTTTCCCCGGTGACCAGCGCAGACATACCGCCCTCTGTTACCATTTGATACGCCTCCGGCACCTTGGAAAGCAGATAGTCAATAAGCTCACGATCCCTCATCCCTCCAATGCCGGCCGCTTGCTGCGCCTCATCCGCGTCTTTTGTATCTTCATCAATAGGCTGCTCATTCGTGGGCATAGGTGTAGTCGTTGGCTGACTTTCATTTTCTGTCGGCAGAGGAATGTCGCTGTTGGCAGGGTGGGGCGTAGCGTCTATCACCGCCTTTTGATTGCAAGCCGTCAGCGCCAACACGTATAACATCACCACCAGCGCCCAAAAAATACATCGTACTTTATTACGCATAACCAAATCACTCCCTTCAACCGCCCCAGCGCCAAAATTGTCTGTTTCATTTCGCTGTGCGTTTTATTGCACCGATATTCCTATACACTTCGGTTTCTCCGCCAGCCTTTGTTAAAAAACGGCCACAGCCCCAGTCGAGCGCAAACAAAAAAGTCATAAGGGATTCGCAAGGAACCCCTTATGACTCCATACCTTACGCCGCTACTACTTCTGTTGCTCTCTTTTTGTTCTGGAATGCGCCGATTAGGTACAGCACCGGTAGTATCAGACCGGTAATCAAGCTTATTACGCTGAAATCGCCGCCGCCCGCCGCGGTCAGTATATTACCCAAAACTGAAAATACCGCCGTTAGAATACCAAACACAATGCAAACCGTTGCCTTTTCTGGCTTTGCCGCATTCGCAACGCCCAAGATACCCGCAACCAAACTAACCGCCGCACCGACAAGCGAGAGAACAGCTGCAAACGTCAGCAGGCCCAAATCCGCCTCGGCTCCCAGTGCTGCAACCAGCAGACTCACGCCCAGCACGGCAATGATACCGAGGATAATGCCAAGACCCCCGCCGATGATCATGAGAATACCCGTCACCTTGAGAAACCCATTGCTTTTTCTTTCCATTTTTTATTCCCCTTTAAGATTTATTTATGGTTTATGCGCGAAATAACCTCGCGACGAACCATCATTGCTTATATTTGAAATGGTCCATACATTATAAACGCCTGCATCTTTATCCCTGCATGGCCCCGCCGCAATACTCGCAGCGCCCGCTGGCATCCGGGGTGGTCGTGGCCCCGCACAGCGGGCAGATCTGCACCGACTTCGGCGTATTGGCGGCCGCGATGCTTTCACGCGCGCTTTGCCTAACTTGCATCAGCGCCTCCTTGATTTCTTCCGCAAGCGCCTCGCATTCCCGGTATTCCACACTTCTTCGCCCAACATCTGCTCCGCCTTGCATCCATACACGGCCTGCCGGGGACTCAATCTCAATCGTGCTGCTGTTGAGCCGGAAACGAATTTCGTCAAACCAAGGGCTGTTGACGTGTATGGTCATAGTAAAGTTGTAACTGTAAATATAGCGCGGCGGGTTGTAGGCGATTTGTTTACCGTCATTCCCTTCACGTTTCAGCTCCGTCCGGTCTTCGTCGATATCGACGTTACAGCCGGTAACTTGAGAAAAGTCCAGAACATCCGGATTTTCTTCCTGCCAGCGGCGCGCGGAGGTAACGATAAATTTACCGGCGTCCTCATCCAAAAGTACCTTTGTCCCCATGCCCAGGGTACGGGTGATGTTGAACTTGGATACAGATGCCTTGTTTTCCTCGCGGTATTCCAGCTGCTCCTTTATGTCGGAAACTGTGCTGCGCCTGCGTTCATTGAAAAAGGGCGAGAGTTTTTTCGCGCAATCCTTGCACAGGTTTCCATCCTCCAGTTTTCGATTGCCCAAAAGCCCAATTCTTTCGCTGCAAACATCGCAGTATTTCTTATCAAACAATCCCATTTACGTCACCTCCTTTACTTGATATCCCCATCGTCAAACGGATCACCACACTCAGGGCAGAATTTGGGCGGACGGGTCTTATCCTCAGGTTCCCAACCGCATTTGTCGCATTGATACTGCGGTACACCTGCCGGCTTTTTCTTGCCGCACTCGCCGCAGAATTTACCCTTGTTCACCGCCCCGCAGGAGCAGGTCCAGCCGTCGGCTGCCGGCTGCGGTTTCCCACATTCCTCGCAGAATTTGCTCTTATTGCCTGTATGCCCGCAGGAGCACGCCCAGCCTGCCGCCTGTGCCGATGCCGGAGTGGCTTTTGGAGCAGTTTGCTGCTGTTGCTGCTGGCCCATCGTAAACAGGTTTTGTGCGTTCATGCCGCCGGCATTTCCCGCCATATTCATGCCCATGAAAGCCATGGCCGGGCCGGTACCGGGATTTGCCGCCGCCGCTTTCATGGCATCAGCCTGCGCTCCCACCAACGTGGCCGCCGCCATCGTTGGGTCGCGCATGACGGCGCTCTTTTGCAGATCTTTGATCATCTGCTCATCTTCCTTGCTGGCATTTATTGAGCTGACGCCGAAAGAAACAATCTCCAGGCCACGCAAATCACGCCATTTTGCCGACAATACCTCATTGAGCGCCTCGGCCAACTCGGCTGTATGTCCGGGCAAGGCCGAATAGCGCACACCCATATCCGATATCTTAGCAAAAGCAGGTTGAAGTGCCGTTAAAAGCTCGCTCTTCAACTGCCCGTCAATGGTACCGCGCACATAGGAGGCCTGCACATTGCCGCATACGTTGGTATAAAACAAAATCGGGTTTGTAATCCGATAGCTATATTCACCAAAGCAACGAACGGCAATATCAATATCCAATCCAATATTTTTATCTACAACACGGAACGGAACCGGATTTGCAGTACCGTATTTGTTGCCGATAAGCTCTTTGGTATTAAAGTAATACACACGCGTATCTTTTCCGGGACTGCCACCAAATTTGAAGCGTTCCCAAACGCTTTTCAAGGAAGAAAGCACATTGTCTTTGAATGCTCCGCCCCCAAATAATGAAGGCTCTCCGCCGGCGTCGAATATATACTCACCCGGCTCTGCACATACATCCAGCACTTTCCCCTGTTCTACAATGAGCATGCACTGCCCATCCGCCACGGCAATTACCGAGCCGTTTGAGATGATGTTGTCCTCACCCTTTGTATTAGAGGATCGCCCGGAAACGCGCTTCCAGCCTTTTATAGCCAGAACATCCTCCGGCAATGCCTCGCAGTAGAAATAGTCCTTCCATTGGTCGGCCAACACGCCGCCCACCGCACCCACAGCGGCTTTAATCAAGCCCATATTCGTCCCCCCTTGAATATCCTATTTTCATGAAGCAATCCGTTTATGGGAAATACGAACCGATGCCGCCGGCCGTCCGATTCCCATCTCCGCTATAATCCTGAAATGACACTTGCACATATGATTCCTCTTGATCTACCGCAAACCATTTGTATATGGTAAGCGTGTTCCCCTCTAAATCCAGTATTCCAGCTATGCCGTCAAAATACTTGTCGCACACCTCATCGTATTTGAGGTCCTTGAGCGAAAAGTCGTCATAAGCCTGTGAAAGTTTGTTATATATACCTTTCAGTTCCGCGTATGTAAAATGCGGAGCCGCATCTTCTGCTTCGCCGGTCGCATCGCCGCCGCCTGTATCGGGGTCGGCTGTGTCGCCGCCCAGGCTCTGTTCGTCTTTATACATCCCGTAGCCGGGCGGCACCCGGTCGCCTTCGCGCTCTTCATGCTCCCACAGTTCACCGTAGGGGCGGAAGCAGAACATGTACTCGAATCCGTTCTTCCCGCCGCCTTCGGGATCGGTATACGTATCGCTGATAACGAACATTTTCCCCTCGGAACCCGGCGACAGTGCAATCCACCACTCAGACGGGTCGAGTTGCATATCCCAAAAGAAGCCTTCCGTCACCTCAAAGTGGTCCTCGTCGGCCTTGATGGTTGCTTCCACCATATTCTCATCGTCGCCGTCCAAGATGATTTCCAATGTACCGGCTCCGGTTTCATCTATCTCAATGGTGAGGTAAGCATCATTGAAGAATTCCTCATCATTTTCAAAGCTTCCAAACCCGTCCGTTACCCATATATAACCGTACCAAGCCGCATCCCACATAGCTTGTGCGCCAGATTCGCTGCTGCGCTTAAATACCAGCGTCGCCTGAGAATCGCCGTCACTTATTTCAATCGTAAGGGCATCCCCCTCCAGCACATATTCGTTTACAACGCCCTCTCCGTCCTGCTGATAGCGGATTTTGCCGTCTTTCCAAGTGCCTTTTATCAGCGCGTCCGTGCTGATCTGTGCCGTGTTATCTTCATTCAGCCGAATATAATAGCTTATTCCCATGTCTTTTACCGATTCGGCGTCATAGTGCTCTCCATCTATGGTCATGGAATCAATGACATAATAACCGACCTCGTCGGCGGGCATATCGGAGGAGACGGGGTTGTTCGCAGCAGCGCCCTCCTTTTCCAGCGTTATTTTCATCCCGGTTTCCATAAAGTCACCGATCACCATAACGCCGCCTTTTATCGTAGCGCTAATAAAGTCCGTGCCGTTTGCGCTGATGGTGAGGGTATTTCCATGAACCGCCCATGTATAGGTGTCCTTTCCGTCGTCCCCGCGAAGCTCACACTTGCCGCCTGCCATAAGCTCGAGTTCAAAGTCGCCGTCGAACACCTCATCTGCGTCAGATTCCTCACCGAACATCTCCACTTTTGTGGCTTTCCATAGGCCGATATTAGGATCATCGGACACAGCCGGCGCGCTTTTACCGCAGCCCGTTAGAAGCGCTACTGTTAAGACAATAACCAGCACCGCCGCGCCAAGCTTTCTATAAAGGGTTTCCTTCCGATTGAAGTCCATGCTTTTTCTCCTTCATACTCATTAAATCTATTGCAATAGCGATTCCAGTTTGGAAAATAAATAGTTGACGCTCGTATCGTAGTAAAGGAAATCATCGATCCTGTTTTCCTGCTTTGCTTGTATGGCTGCGCGACAGGAATCCGCGTCACTTTCAGAACATAAGAGTACCTGTTTGCAACCCGGAACCTGTTTTCGAATCGCATCACAGATGGCGAGGCATTTCTCGGCAAATCGAAATCTGCCGGATTCGGGTATCTCTACGACCACGATCCCCGGCATGTAACTTATCGCGGTACTGACAGCCGAAACATAGCTTTGGTCGGCCCGAAGTTCAAAACGCATATCGTTTTTCGTCTGCGCTATCAAAGCATCTGAGAGTATTTTTCTACTCATGATCAGCAGGACTTTTTTCTTGTCCATGACAGTTCACCGACCTCCTAAACATTGTGTTCTTCACGCTTCTCAATATATAGTTCAAGTATAATAAATGGATTTTATCCGCGCCCTACCCGTAACGGGTAGTTTTTATGAAACAGTAAAGAGAACAAGTCGGAAAAAATAAACACACATCTAGAATATCTAGGTGTGTGTTTTCAGAGAATTTAACTTAGCCAAAACGATTGCATGATTCCATAACCTATTACGTTATTTTTTGGTCAAATCAAAATTCACATAATAGGCGTCTTCCGGTCTGGTCAGCGTTAGGTCTTTGTCTTTCATAACGAAGGTGTAGGAGCGAACAGCGTCCCAGCTCTCGGCCTTGATTTCCACCTGATCATCTTGGATGGTGTACGTTCCCGACTCCTCAGCCGGAAAAAATTCGTCGCTGAATTTCAAGCCGCCTTTACCGTCAAACTTCAACGTTACCTTCGTGCCGTTGTCATCCTTTCCTTCCCAGGTGCCGCTCAGCGCGTCTCCGCCGCCACCGCCACCGCCGCAAGCGCTCAAAAGCAGCAGGCATACTAGGAGGGATATCGCTATTACAGTAAGTTTGTTTTTCCTCATCACACACATTCCTTTCAATATTGTTTTATGATGGTTCTCTTGTACCGTAGCATCTTTTGATTGCCCACGCCCTACCCACAGCGGGTAGTTTTTGTGAAACAACAAAACCATCAGGCCGGTTTCCCGGCCTGATGCGCCTCTACTTATATGGATGTTGCCTCTTAGTACAGCGGGTTAATCCATCCATTGGATATCATGTAGAAGGCAAGCTCCACCGCCTTTGAAAAGCCGGTTTTTGCCAGCATGTTTGATTTGTGGTATTTCACGGTATTTTCGCTGATGAACAGTTCCTCCGCAATTTCCTTGCTGGTCATATGCTTGCACATCAGACGCAGCACTTCCATTTCTCTTTCGGTGAGCGGCGCCTCGCCCATTGGCATCGGAATTGTTTTGGCTTTGGGATGGTATCTTTTGCCCTGCATTACGCCACGGGCCACTTCGATAAAGTAATCAAGGCTTTTGCTCTTAAACACAAATGCGTGAGCGCCGGCTTCTTTTGCTCTGGGTGCGTAGGTGATTTCATCAAACCCGGACATAACAATGATTTTCATATCTGGGAATTCATCTCTTAATGCCTTTGTCGCATCCAACCCGGAAGCGCCTCCCTCGGTGCAGACATCCATCAACACCAAATCGGGACGCAATCTCCCGCAATAAGCTCTCGCATAGGCGGCTGTCGGTAATTTGCCCACGACTTTGAAATCGCCTGTGCCGGTGAGTGCATAGGTTAAAGAATCGCACATGGATTCATGATCGTCAATGATAAGCACCTTATACATGGGTTTCACCTCCTGGTAAATGGACACTCACAACAAAGCATGGATGGGTAGTCACATCGAGTACGCCCCCGCATGATTCTGCCATTTTTCTCATGCCGCCGATGCCCCCGCCCTCGACAATGGGCTCAGGCGGTGGATATCCGTTATTGGATATCTTCAAATGATATCCATCGGCTAAAAATTTAATTTCCACCAATATCTTGGTGGCAAACCCATGGCGGACAGCATTCGTCACGCTTTCTCTGATGATATCGGTGAGCATACGGCCTTTTGTGTGATCTTCCGGCAGTGTTCCATTCACTTCGATGTGAACTCCGATAGAGCCAAACGCCTGCTGCAAACCATTGAGTTCGTCCTGCAGAGAAGGTATATTTTTATCCGCCTTCAAATCATCAAGCAGTCCTTGCGAAAGGGATCGAATCAAATCATAATCCAACGCCTGCTCGCTGTGGATGGTGCGCAGCAGCAAAGTCAGCCGTTGGCCCAAAACATCGTGCGCACGCATTTTTGCCTTTTGGGTTTCTCGTTCCCGACTGAGAATATGGAGGTTCTTGATTGATCGGCTTAATTCTTCTCCTTTTGTTTTTAATTGAAGTTCTCTCTGCTGTAATTGCGCCGTGAGATCCCACCTTTTTGTGATATCGGTTGCCGTAAGCTGAATATACTTTTTTCGTTTGATCTGCAATTCTGTTTTTGTAAACATCCATGCCGTCTTGTCCGGCAAAAGACATACGATTTTCCCTTGAAATTCCGCCCTTTGGCAATGGAACTCCATATCTCCCTTTACCAGCAATTCATAGAAACGGTTTCCATTGCGGTGCATCCTCCCGGATATCGCTTTCATCAGCCCTTGCATCTGTGCATTGATAAGCAGTATGAAACCATCCGGTTCGCTAAACAAAGCACCGGTATGCAAAGAATCAATCGTATTTTTAATAGACAATGCCGAAAGGCTGATTCTGATTTCTCTGTATCGCAAAATGCAAATACCGATGCTTCGCACCAGATAGAATAGCATAGCTGTCAAATAGATATAGACAAAAGTGTTCCCAAAAGTAGTTTCCATCATCGGGAGCGTGAGAGCTGAAACTGCGGCGACAAGCAGCGGCCACAGCGTTTTGAGCATCACCGTGACAAGGATAGCCATCAGTGCCACCGCGGCAAAACAAGCGATGCGCAAAACACCATATCCTGTGGGCGCAATCAGGCTGCTAAAATGATGATGTAGGTGCTGCCCATATAGCAGAGAGCAGACCAGTATCTGAATCAGTACGATCAGCTCAAGTATATTCTCAAAACAACGACCGTAGCCGCTATGATACCGATGGAAGCTCAGCACCATGGCCAACGCTTGAGCGAGCACGGCAAGCGCAATGAAAAAGGTAAGGAACAGGCGTGCAGTCTCTGTCCATGTGTAAAAATCAGCCACCGCTTTCACCCCCTTTCGGGAACGCCAAGCTGATGCCGACAGCGCCGTCTAGATCCTTTATTGAGAAAGCACCACCGGCTGATCGAATCGCCACATTCAATTCCGTGCTCAGTTCAAAGAATCGTGTGTCACAGGAAGGAAGCAGCCGCATCGTGATTGTTTCTTTTTCAGATCCCAAATGCGCTATCATATACCGGCATGCCCGCTTCGATGCCCAGTCGATCACCGCATAGAAAAAGTCATAGAACAGCGTGGCCTGCCGCACGGAAACCGCTGCCTCAAGTTCGCTTGTTACAAGTATTTTAAAGTCCGCATAAACGACCATCTCAACCAATTCATCAATATATCCCATCAGTTCATCAGCCGGCAAGTCTTTGGTTTCCCGCGCCCGGAAAAATAAATTGCACCGCCGTTTCACATAACAAAGCAAAAGCGCAATATGGGCAGCTTCCTTCGGCTGGCCGCTTAGGAAATCCAGCTGTTCAATCATAGCGGATAATCTAATCATATGTCCGGTAATTTCATTCTCCAGCTGCAGCATCAACTGGCTACGCGCAGTTTCTTCATCCATCGCCTGTTTAATTTTTGCTTCCTCAGTCAACACAGCATTGGCCGCCGCCAGTTTATGAATGGATTCCTGAATCTCCGTATGCAGATGATTCAGGCTGCTAATATCCTCCTGCCATAACGCATAGCCTCCGGTAATGCCGGTGGCAAAAAGCAATGTATCCTCATCCCGCTCGGCCGGTAACGGATAGGCGGTAAGTGCAGCGTCCAGCAATTCCCCATCAACCCGCTCGGCGGTCGCGGATGATAATGCGGGGCTGCCTAAGCTATCAACAATCTGCATATTGAGGGGTGAGTGCGTAAAGAGCCTTTCATATTTTGTGTTCACCGGAATCATGCCAGTTCGCATACAGACTTCTGTAAA
>JBMNOU010000108.1:0-4692 GCA_050943215.1 Christensenellales bacterium
TATATATGACATTATTATCCGGGTAATTTAAATTTTTTATACGAAAATTTTTAATGCCGAAGAGCACCCATTTGCGCTGAAATGTAAATTATATATAAAAAGCTTAACGAAACAGATACTGTTTTTTGGAAAATGAAACCATCCCGTCCGGATACCGCTATCTAAAAGCCTTAAAACCCCTGCGGAGCGTTACGTTTGATCGCTTTGCGAATTTTTCCAGAGCTTTTCGGATGTGACGGCCCATTTTTTTGAAACGAATTCTGTCTTTTTAATAAGCTCATCCACACTTTCCTTATCGAGCGGCTGTGTTGAATATGCACCACACGCGTGCACCATCTCGCGCAGCTTATCTGGGTTGTCAAGCAGCGGACAAGGGCGCAGCATGTTGTCGTTAAACGGCTGGTTTTTTTCGTACTGCTTAAACAATGGAGATTTGAGCGCTTCGATCAGTGAAACATCGTTGATGTTGCAGGTCGCATAATGGATAAACGCGCAAGGCTCTACGTCTCCGTTGGCGTTGATGTGAAAAAATTTTCTACCTCCCGCAATGCAGCCTCCCACAAATTCTCCGTCGTTCCAGAAGTCCATTAGGAAGATCGGTTTTTTCTCGCGCATCTCGCGGATGCGGTGGTACATAAACGCGCGCTGATCGTCTGTTGCCAAAAGCTCGGTGGCGGCGTTTTTGCCTAATGGCATATACGTAAATAACCATCCGTAAAGGCAGCCCTTTTCGATCATAGAATCGACAAATTCGTCCGACCCTACAACGCTGGTGTTTTGTGAATGGTAACAGGCGGAATATCCGAACGGTATGCCGCATCCTTTGAGCAGGTCCATTGCGTGCATTATCTTTTTATACGTGCCCTTTCCTCTGCGGAAATCTGTCTCTTCCTCAAACCCTTCGATGCTGATCGCGAGCGTAAAGTTGGCGACGCGTTTTAAGTCTTCTACGAATTTTTCGCTTATTAGCGTTGCGTTGGTAAATGCAATGAACACGCAATCGCTGTGTTTTTCGCACAACCGAAGAAGGTCGTTTTTCCGTATAAGCGGCTCGCCGCCTGAAAACAGATAGACGTAGATGCCAAGCGCCTTGCCTTCACAGATGATCTGATCCATTTTTTCGTATGAGAGGTTATTAGATTTTTCATATTCGCCAGCCCAGCATCCCACGCATTTTAGGTTGCATGCCGTCGTGGGATCCATCAATATCGCCCACGGTACCCTTATGCCGAGCTTGCGTGATTTTTTCTCGGCCAGCGGCGTGCCATTGATACCCGAATTGATAAAATAATTGGACAGTATATTTTTTCTGACGCTTGGGTTAAGCTCGCCTAAAAACCGCCTAATCAACCGGCCGTAGCTGCTGTTTGGATCTTCGAAGTATCGGCAAAACGTCTTTGCCGTCTTTTCAAACTGAGTGCCTTTTGTGATCCGTGCCCCCCAATTAAGCAGCCTTGGAAAGTTTTCGATCGGGTCTTTTTCAAGGTATCCGAGCGCCTCTCTGATAACGGCAGATTGAAAACCTCTTTTCAGATTCTTAAAATCCGGCATATCTAACACCCCTTTATTTTATATTGATATTATTATTATGACATATTATTCTTCTGCCAATGCCATAATGTACAAGGATAATGTATTTTTCTTTAGCCCGAGAATTTTCTAAGTCGCAATTTGAAGTGCGAGCAGCATTTTGGTGTGCTTTTTGATGCGTTCGAAATCAAAAAATATGCGTGGGAAGCGCTTTTTTCTATGTTAATCGGGGAAGCCACAGGGTATAATGGACGAAGACAAACGCGGCCGCAAGGCCGCTGTGTCACAGATGAAAAGAGGGGAAACGATGAACTTAAGACGGATCAAAAGGATACCGACAGCGGAAGAGATCGTTGCGCAAATACCCTTTCCGAAGCACTTATTAGAGATGAAACAGCAGCGGGATGACGAAATAAAACGCGTGTTTAAAGGAAAGGATAAACGGTTTATACTGATTATCGGGCCGTGCTCTGCCGACAGCGAGGACCCGGTGTGCGAATACATCAGCCGGCTTGCGCGCGTGCAGGATCGCGTGAAAAACGAGATAATCATAATTCCGAGGATATACACGAACAAGCCGCGCTCAACGGGCGAAGGGTATAAAGGAATGATGCACCAGCCCGATCCCGAAAAAGAGGCCGATCTTTATGAAGGAATCAAGGCGATCCGGCGATTGCATATTCGGGCGCTTGGCGAATCCGGCCTGCCCGCGGCGGACGAGATGCTTTATCCCGAAAACTATGCATATCTGGCCGATGTTCTCGCGTATCACGCGGTGGGTGCACGCTCGGTAGAAAACCAGCAGCACCGGCTGACAGCCAGCGGTGTTGATATGCCGGTGGGTATGAAAAACCCGACGAGCGGCGACCTTTCGGTGATGCTAAACTCTATTAACGCGGCGCAGATGAAACACCGGTATATCTACAGCGGATGGGAAGTCAAAACGCAGGGCAATCCATACGCGCACGCTGTGCTGCGCGGTGCGGTGGACACCGGCGGGCGGAGCATACCAAACTACCATTATGAACACCTGATTGCGCTTGCGAATGATTACACCGGCATGGGGCTTAAAAACCCAGCGATCATCGTAGACACTAACCATGCTAACTCAATGCGGCGGTTTGATGAACAGCCGCGCATTGCCCATGAGGTAATGGCAAGCCGGCGCTACGATAGCAAACTTGCAAGAATCATCAAGGGGCTGATGATAGAGAGCTATATTGAGGAAGGGCGGCAGGAGATTGGCGATAATATATATGGCAAATCGATCACCGACCCGTGCCTTGGGTGGGGCGACACCGAGCGGTTGATATACGACATCGCGGAGAGCATATAAGAAAGTAAACGAACCTCCCCGTAATTTTGCCAATGTATCCATAACATGGTATAATAAAAAAGGCGCTGCGAAACCGGCGCCTGATCATCATATCACTATTAACGGAGGGAATTGTCTATGGCATTAACGTACCAGCAGCAGGATGTTGATAAAACGGTTTTAGAGGCAGCGCGGCAGATCGCGAACGCAGCGCGTACAGCGCCTAAGGCCAAGGGGGAGGACAATCTTGTCATCGCCGTGGCCGACAGGGAAGAGATTGGCAAAATCGCCAAGGTGATGATCGAGCTTAATGAAAAGGGGTGTGCCGGCGATTCGTTTGTGCGCGATGCGGAAAATCTTTTGGTATCACAGGCGCTTGTGTTGATCGGGACGAAGATCGCGGCAATCGGGCTTGATTGCGGTTTGTGCGGATTTGAAAACTGTGCGGACAAACAGGCGCGTCCGTCTGTGCCCTGCGCATTCAATACACACGATCTAGGCATCGCCGTGGGCAGCGCGGCCGCAATGGCTGCCGATATGCGAATTGACAACCGCGTGATGTATTCTGCGGGCGTGGCCGTATGCGAAATGGGGCTGCTCGGCAAAGATGTGCATATGGTGATGGGACTCCCGCTTTGCGTATCTTCCAAGAGCCCATACTTCGACAGAAATAAATAAAAGCGAAGAAAGCTGTCCCTGATAAAAGCGTATAGGTGACTGGAACATCTCTAGATAGAGCGGGTATCGCCCATATACGATTGATACTGTCTTTAGCAAATAAGCAAAGTGAGAAGATTTTATGAACAGAATATATATGGCGGACGGTGAGTTAACCGCATCCGAGATTTCGCTTGGATGCTATCGCAACTCTTGCCTTTCGATAAATGAACTTGACAGACTCATCAGCGCCGCTTTGGAGGAAGGAATCGATTTTTTTGACCATGCGGATGTGTATGGCGGCGGACAGAGCGAAGAAAAGTTCGGAACGGTTTTAAAAATGAAACCCGGCGTTCGTGAGAAGATAATTATTCAAACCAAGTGCGGCATCAGGCAGGGTTATTACGATTCATCAAAAGAACATATTTTAAGCGCGGTAGACGGCAGCCTCAAGCGTCTTAAAACGGACCGCATCGATATATTGCTACTTCACCGTCCGGATGCGCTGATTGAGCCGCAAGAGGTTGGGGAGGCATTTTTAAGGCTATATGCAAGCGGCAAGGTTAAGTATTTCGGAGTCAGCAATTTTAATCCTATGCAGATCAAATTGCTCTCCCAACACCTCAAACAGAAGATCATTTTAAACCAGTTGCAGCTTAGCCTAACCAATACAGGCATGATTGACGTGGGGATCAACGTTAACCTTAAAAACACGCGCGCCGCCGACAGGGATGGCAGCGTGCTCGATTATTGCCGGCTTAACGGTATTACGCTGCAGGCATGGTCGCCTTTTCAGTATGGGTTTATGGAAGGAGTATTTTTGGATAACGACGATTACCCGGAACTCAATAGCAAGATCAACGAAATAGCGATTTTAAAAGGCGTCCCAAAAGCGGCGGTCGCGGTGGCGTGGATATTGCGGCATCCCGCAAAGATTCAGGTGATAGTTGGCACCACAAACGCGGATCGGTTAAAAGACATATGCAGGGCATCCGAAGTTACACTGTCGAGACAGGAATGGTATGCTTTGTATCAATCAGCCGGAAACGAATTGCCGTAAAAAGCAAATCAAGCAAAAAACCGCCCGTTTAAGAGCGTTGACATAAGAAAACAAGCAAAAACCCAGTAAAATCAACGCTTTTAAGGGCAGAGGGCAAACAGGTTAGCTCAAAAACTGAATAACCAAGCGA
>JBMNOU010000027.1:0-23611 GCA_050943215.1 Christensenellales bacterium
TGGAGCGGAAGACGGGATTCGAACCCGCGACTTCGACCTTGGCAAGGTCGCACTCTACCACTGAGTCACTCCCGCTCAAAATCATGGTGCGGGCGAAGAGACTTGAACTCCCACGCCGAATGGCACTAGATCCTAAGTCTAGCGCGTCTGCCAATTCCGCCACGCCCGCAGACCGTATTGACGGCCCTGTTTTTTCAGGCACTTTGGTATTCTAACACCTTGAATACTATTAGTCAATATGCTTTTTTTGAAAAATAGGGCAGTTATTTAACTGAAAACCATTTTTGCAACTGCACTTTATTTATAGTTTTTTACCTTATTCTAAGATAAAAGCCCTTTGAGTTTTAACATAAACCTCTCAGTTTTTTCTTCCACTAAAGCAATAATATCGTTAAAACGCGAAAAATCAAACGAATTAATATCTTCGATCGTTATATGTTCATAGATATCGACCTTGCACGACTTAAGTTTCTCCCGTGTTAGTGATTTTTTCATGGCACTATATGCGCTCATCATAGCTGGAAATACAGATAGCTCATCCCCTTTTCCATCTGCTGCTTGATTGATATCCGGATCGATACCAACCAGTACATCACATTCGTCCCGGATAATGTCAAACGGAACAGGGTTGACACAAGACCCGTCAATACAGATAAGACCATTGGTCTCATGAGGAGAGAATATGCCGGGTATCGATACACCTGCTCTTACGGCAGGCCCAACATCGCCTTCGGAAAAAACGATCTCACTTCCCGTTTCAAAATTAGCTGCAATTATTTTTAATGGAAAATATAAACGGTCGAATACTTTGATCGGAACTACCATCTTAAAGTATTCTTCGAGACCCAACCCATCCAGAATACCTTTTCTTGCATCCTTAATTCTACTTAAATTAACAGGACGCTTTGTTCCAGGGAAACCGATTTCTTTGATAAAGTCAATCATATCCCCTGCTGACATGCCTGCTGCATACATAGAAGCAATCACACCACCGATTCCAGTTCCCGAAACGATATCTGGCTTTATATTCAGTTCCTCGAGAGCCCGAATATAGGCAATACATGCAATACCTTCTGCCCCGCTTCCGCCAAACGCGATTCCCAATGTCTTCGTCATTTTTTTACTCCTCTTTATATTTGCTTTATTAGTTTTTGCTTAAAATCTTCTACAAGCTTTCTGCCTGCTCAAATACGTATTGGTATTTGTAAAAGTCTATTGTGGTCATGAAGCTTGGCTTTTCAAATATTTGGGCTGGCACAGTTTATTTGTTTTAATTAAATTAGCGTTTTTTGCGATACCGCCCCTTGTCACATAAAACGAATTCCCAATAGTAGGCTTTAACGTATGAGGCCTTATCAGAGAAACGTCGAGCAATCAAATTATCGCATTCATCTCTGATAATATCAAACGGTACAATATTCGTCGCTCCTCTGTCGATATAATATGCACGCCAATCTTCTGAGGGCCAAAAACGTCTCCATGTATAAAAATCTGTTCCCCTAGACTATTAAAGTTCACTGCGATTACCTATAACGGAATATTGAGGTCCTCAAACTTTTGTTTTGGTAATATATGTAACAGATACTTTCTCGCTAAAGACGATGCCAATGCGCCTGATATAAGTTCAAAGCATTTCAGTATGTTCCTTACGTTCTTCTTCTCACTCCTCCGCCACCCAGCGCAATACCGATTTTACTCATTCATCACTCCTTAAACGATATTCGCAATTCTTGTAATATTTTTAGGCTCATATACACCCAGTTCCGTGGCAATGGCGGTGATATTTTGCGCAGGAGTCACATCGAAAGCAGGGTTTAATATATTAACTCCTTTGGGAACTGTCCTTAAGCCAAACCCCTCTGATATTTCACTCTGCTCCCTGTATTCGATCACGATATCATCGCCCGTTTTCGATTCAAGATCAATGGTCGGCGTGGGTGCAGCAATATAAAATGGAACGTCGAAAGCCCTGGCTATTATCGACAACGCAAAAGTGCCAACCTTGTTTGCGGTATCTCCGTTTGCCGCAACCCGGTCACAACCGGTGATGACGGCATTGACTTTACCTGTCTTTAATACATTTGCCGCATTATTATCGCAGATTACAGTCACGTCAACACCGGCTTGCTTAAGCTCGAAAGCAGTTAGCTTCGCGCCCTGAAGCCTGGGTCTTGTTTCACATGCATAGACCGTAATGCTTCTGCCCCGCTCTTGTCCGACATATACGGGCGAAAGCGCCGTTCCATACTTCGTTGTAGCCAATGCACCTGCGTTGCAGTAAGTCATAATGCAGCCATTTTCAGGTAGCATCGCTAGCAGATTCTCACCAATTTTCTTATTGATTGACTCATCTTCAAGCATTATTGCGTTTGCTTCCCGCTCAAGGTTTTCAATAATATCGCCCTCTTTTTCCGCGGCAGTCAGCATCCTTTTCACCGCCCACGAAAGATTCGTTGCCGTCGGCCTTGTAGCACAGATATAGCTGCCAAGTTCTTTGAGCTTTACTAAATCTCCGCTGCATTCACGCGCCGCAATACATACGCCATACGCCGCGCATATCCCGATTGCGGGCGCACCTCTGACAATCATATCCTTAATGGCCCAGAAAACCTGCTTAGCTGTGCCAAGCGTTAAATATTCGACACTGGTAGGAAGCTTTGTCTGATCAAGCAATATCAATTTACCACTGTCATACTTCATTGTGAAAAAACCCATATATACTCCTTAGCATCTTATGCTCTGTTGTTTATTATTATCCATCCTGGAAATCTTAAGCTTAAACATATTCAAATTGTTAAACTGCTTTAAACAAATTAATTAAAGTTTCATATCTTTCTTGTGGGGGATTCTCCTATTATTCCATACCAAATATATTTTAACATATAATATGGGAAAATTAAATTATAAAGGTCAAATAATCGGTAAAATTTAGGGTGCAGCAGTATGGGCTCATTATGTAATTTTATGGATTTCGTTAGTCTAATGTCACAGAACTTTAACTTATTTCCTATCAATTAATGCTATAATGTTTTTATTCAGCAAAAAGGGTATTATTTTGGAGAAAACCCGCTTATGAACCGTTTATTTGGAAAGAAACAATTATCTTTCGATTCCGATAAAGGAGTATCTGATGACATCAACAAAAAACAAGTTACCGTTTAAAGAAAAATTCGGATACGGCATAGGCACCCTATCATACGGCATACCGTTTCAGTTAATGTCCGCTTGTTTTGTATTCTATTCTACCGCCGTACTCGGCATTTCAGGTACAATAACAGGCATACTCGTTTCCGTCAGCATTATTTGGGATGCCATTACAGACCCTATCATGGGCTATATTTCTGACCAAACTAATAATAATATCTTATTTGGTAGACGGCTTTTTTATGTATTTCTAGGCGCAATTGGTATCGCTATATGCAACTTTTTTTTATGGAGCGTTGATCCGCATTTGCCTTATATTGTCAAAGTGATATATCTTACTATTCTTCTGCTTTTGTTAAAAACTTTTTCGACTGTGCTTACAACGCCTCATATGGCGCTTGGAGCAGAACTTTCGAACGATTACGCGGAACGTACATCCGTACAGTCTTTTAGAACCGCGTTCTTTTTCTTTGGATTTATGTTTCCAACCATTATCGGTATGACCATTTTTTTCCGACCGACATCCACGTTTTTAAACGGCCAGCTTAACCCAGTTGCGTATACGTCACTCGGTATAACGGCATCAGCCATTACACTAGTGTGCGCCGCGATATGTATTCTATTAACGTATAACAAGAGTATCAACCCCAAGACGGTCAAAAAGAGAAAAAGCACGTTTAGAAACATGATACGGGAAACAGCGGAAGCGCTAAAGTGCAACGACTTCAGAAATGTCGGACTAGGCCTTTTGTTTATTAATACGGCTATGAGCATCGTCGGCTCTATCGGAATGCACGTGTTTACCTATACATTTAATTTCAGCAACCGCCAAATCGCCGTCGTATTTGGCACATTGTTTATGATGGCGCTTTTAGCCCAGCCGTTTTGGGTTTTCTTCGCAAATAAATTCGAGAAACGCGCTGCTCTTAAAGCATGCCTTTATATCGATATTGCCGTATCATTGCTATTTGCGATCTTTGTGCTGATAAACGAATGGGTCGCAGATCATTATCTAAGCGTTTTGCCTCTTGCATTTTTAATGGGGATTTCGATGGGCGGCAGCATTTCGCTACCCTATTCTATGATATCCGACACTATTGACAAAGATGCTTATAAAACAGGTATTCGCAAAGAGGGCGTGTTTTTCGGCTGCGCCACATTCTTGTTCAAGGTTTCTCAAGCACTGTCAGTGCTCTTTGCAGGTACACTGCTCGATATGATCCATTTCGATTCCAATATCGTGCAAACACGCGATGTTTATTTGAAACTAGGATTAATACTTCCAGTCGGTTTTCTAGTCTGTTTCTCCCTTGCACTGTTCTTTATCAGTAAGTATTCACTTAACAGACAGATGGTGGCAATATATCAGGGATGTTTTGACAAGGAGCAATCTGAATAATTCCAAGTTTGTGTGCAAGATATCCTTCCTGACTATCACTATCGCTGACCTTAATTTTTTCCGCATCAACTGCTTTCATAAACTCTAGCAAAATAATCGCACCAAATACGATTACATCCGCTCTTTTTTCATCCAAACCGATCATCTTTGTACGCTGCTTTTTTGTTTTGCCCTCGAGCATTATGCAGAGCTCCTTTGCTCTTTGGATGCTGATCTCATGTCCCTGAACACGCTCAGCCAAATATTCTTTGAGTCCAAGATCAATCGCAGCGAGCGCCGTTGCCGTGCCCCCAATTCCTGTGAAAATACAGTCGCCGGTATTGGGTATGGCAGCAAAAGTATTTCTTGCTAGCTCATGAGCCTTTTTGAATGTTTCGGGGTCTGCATCATCGGCAGCCGGGAACATTTGAAGAAATCGGACAGTTCCGATCTTGTAGCTGTGTCTAAATCTGATGTCACTTAATTTTCCAAATATAACCTCTGTACTGCCGCCTCCGATATCGAACATACCGCCCTGCGTCTCAACACTGCCGGCAAATCCAAAAATCGCTTCGGTAACTCCAGAAAGTATTTCAACTAAAATGCCACATTCTCTTCTGATATAATCAATGAACTCTTGTTTATTTTCAGCTTCCCTAACAGCACTCGTTGCAAAACAATAAAAACAGCCTTCAGCACCATACTGCCTGGCAATTTCCATAAATTCATGCAGCGTCCGTTTTGTCCGCACCATCGCAACGGCTGATATATGCCTTTTTCCAACCATTTCCTCGCCAATACGAATCATACGCAGCGTTTTATAAACGGATACAACAGCGTCGCTCGCAACATATGCAATCATCAGCCTTGCCGAATTCGTACCCAAATCCACAACCGCATAATATCTCATTTTTTCCCTCCCAAAAGCGCTTATAATTGCATTATAGCATAAAAAAAAGCGCAAACTGCGCGCCCTTAAAAGCTTATTTATTCGCTCGGCTCGAATATAATCTCATTCTCATAGATTAGCCCGAGCTTATCTCTTGCGGTATTTTCAATGTAATTGTCGGTATTCATATATTCACTTTGATGTTTAAGCCGTTCAAGATCGGTCTGTGCCTGTTTATAGGCAGAATTCAGCGTTTCTCTTTCGCTAAGCAAATCATTGATATTCGTTTGCTGAGCAAAGATTGAAAAACCCGTATATACCAAAAAACAGGCTAATAGCAACAGCTTAAACCTCAGTTTAATCTTTCTTTTTTTCATAATTCCTCACAAAAGACCCTATTGGATGTTTGACATCTCTCTATATACTATAATGATTTATTCGACACCATAGGCGGCGTTTCCTTTTTTTATCGTGATTTATTCTTTTGGCTCCGTTTTAGCCGGGCTTTCAGTTTTCTAGATAAATACAAGATAACCGGCGATACGCCCGCAATATATAAAGTAAACCCCAACGCAAATCCCACAAAAGTGTATAGCCTAAGCTCCCCCTGGTTCGCTATGTACAGTACAAACACAACAATAAGTCCAAGTGTAATAATAAAAAGGGTATCAAGGATGGCCGTTATCCATTTACCTCTATTGGCAGCCTTGCGGATACCACGGTAAATATCGTACGCTACTCCCACAATTATGCCGCCGTAAAGCGTGATCATAAAGATAACCGACTGCGACGCTGTGGTTTCCATAACCGCACCTACCTGAACATACGGGAGAAAACGCCGCGCTTAGTACGTTCTTCCTCATGATCCGCATAATCGACACTTTGGATATTGCCCGTGACGATCAATTGCCCTTCTTCGAGGTTTAGTTTGTTGATATGCAAATCCTCGCCTGTAATCGTTATAAAACCATGATTCGTCAGCAATATAACTTCGTTTTCGTTGAAGCTGTCCACATCTTCAACAGCGCTAATCAAGATCTTTTGTCTCGAATCAATAACAATTTTGTGAGGCGCTTTATTGACAGGGATCTCTTTTGGTTCTTCGTTATACATACCCTTGCTCCTTTACCTATGTTCAATAATTTATATGCCTACAGATAGGTATGTATACACGCAATCAGAATGAACCTTTATTACAAAATTATTTTAACATAATGGGCTTAAACCGTTTATCATTCAATGTATAAGGAACGCCACTCTTATTAATATCACGCAGTTTACCGTTGACGGTGATTGCACAGGCCGGGCAAAAAGCATAGCACCGCATGCAGTGCGCACATTTCTCGGCAAACTGAGGATACGGCGCCATACTAATATTGCTTACCGGGCATAGCGATTCACACAAACCGCAAAGATCACACCGGTCATTATCCACACCCAGTGAGAAATAATGCCTTCTCGAAAATACCCTAGAAAGCCCACGGCACAGCATTCCGAGCGGATATGAACATCTCCCCTTTATTTTCGAACGGCCTATCATCATTTTATTCACGTACTGAGCAATCTGCCTTTCGCAATTGTTCATTATTTTCGCATTCTTTTTTTCATTTATACAGGCATGAGCGGTGCCGAATAAAGGGTTATGGTTGGGCATTTTAAAATGCTCCGCGCTGTCGATAATCAGGCCTTTATTCTTAAAGAATTTATGGTAAAGCCATGCACCGTCGAATGAATATAATTTCTGCGTACAGAAAGTATGAATATGTTTGCCTTTTTCATTAATATAAAGACCACCAATAAACCGCTTCATCGGCTCGGGCAAATCACAGCCGAAAACGGGCCATCCGAAAAAAATCAGATCGGCCGTCTTAATCCACCAGTTTGCTTTTCTTGCGTCGATACTATCTATTGAAACGGTGTCCGCATTGATATTTTTAGCGTCAAGCTCTTTTTTTATTTTATCCGCAACCCACCATGTATTGCCTGTGGCGCTGAAATAGAAAACAACTGCTCTGTACACAGTTAAAACCCCATCAAATACGCATTTATAAACGCGTCAATTTCCCCATCCATAACCGCCTCTACATTCCCCGTCTCAACGCCCGTGCGATGATCTTTGACCATACTATACGGATGAAAAACGTATGAGCGGATTTGACTTCCCCATTCGATCTTCTTCATCTCGCCTTTTAGTTCCTGCAGTGCCTGCATTTTCTCGTTTTCGCGCTTTTCGATCAGCTTTGCCTTAAGCATGCGCATTGCCGTCTCTCTGTTCTGTATCTGAGACCGCTCATTCTGGCACTGCACAACAATCCCCGTTTCAAGATGTGTGATTCGTATTGCAGAATCCGTCTTGTTTATATGTTGGCCGCCCGCTCCCGATGAACGGTATGTATCAACCCGGATTTCCTCAGGATCAATCACAATATCAGTATCGTTATCTTCGATATCCGGCATCACATCCAGTGATGCAAACGACGTATGGCGCCGCGCAGAAGAATCAAACGGGGATATGCGCACAAGCCGGTGCACTCCCTTTTCGGCTTTTAAGTATCCGTATGCATTAAGCCCGCACACCTCAAATGTGACGCTTTTAATGCCCGCTTCGTCTCCTGCGAGAAAATCGAGCACCTTTACGGTATGTTTCTTACGCTCGCACCACCTTGTATACATTCGGTAGAGCATCTCCACCCAGTCCTGTGCTTCCGTTCCGCCTGCGCCCGCATGCAGCGAGAGTATCGCCCCATTTGCGTCATATTCCCCACGCAGAAGAGACTTAAGCCTTAAGTCAGACGTGTCTTTTTTAAGCGCGGTGAGCTCCTCAGAGAGTTCTGTCGCAATATCGTCGTCATATGCCTCTTCAAGCAGTTCAAGCAAAACATCTGCATCGGCCAGTCTTGCCGTCAGCTTATCAAATTGCTCAAGCTTATCTTCGATCGGTTTTGTTTTCTTGCCGATCCTACCCGCTTCAACAATATCGTCCCAAAACCCTGGGGCTTCCATTTTTTCACGAAGCATTTTAAGTTCTTCTTGCATATGCCCAACGTTAAGCACTGTTTCTACCTCTTTCACAAGAGACTTTATTTCATCCAATCTTTGTTTTGCCTCATCTATCTGTAACACATTATCTCCTATTTTGCTTGTCCGCAGCAATTTTTAAATTTTTTCCCACTACCGCATGGGCAAAGAGCATTTCTGCCCACCTTTTTACCGCTTTGATCGACAACTTTTTTAGGTGGGGGCTCTATAGGCCTTGGCGCTTCTTTTCTTTGGGGATTGCTTGTAATCTTAACATGATAGAGCATCGTAATGGTATCTTGCTGGATTTCGCGAACCATCTCTTCGAACATATCGAAGCCTTCTCTTCTGTATTCTATTACAGGATCCCGCTGTCCGTAAGCTCTAAGTCCGATCCCCTGCCTGAGCTGGTCCATCGCGTCGATATGAGCCATCCATTTTTGATCCACAACCCTAAGCAAAATAATACGCTCGATTTCCCTTATGTTCTGCCCGGCCTTTTCGATCTCTTCTTCTTTTATCCGATATAGTTTTCGCGCGGTTTCGCGTATTATTTCTTTTGCGGTTTCATGCGTGAGTTTCTCGATTTTTTCTTCTTTGAAGAGCACCATGTCCCTCGGCAAAAACACTTTTGCAAAATATTCTGTCATTCCGGCTATGTCCCATTCTTCAGGGAATACACCCTCAGGACAGTATACCGGGAAAATTTCGTCGATCAGCGTATCGAGCATATCCATAATGTTTTGTTTGATATTCGCGCCTGTCAGCACCATTCTGCGCTGGGAATATATAACCTCGCGCTGCTTGTTCATTACGTCATCATACTGAAGGACATGTTTACGTATCTCAAAATTCCTATACTCAATACGCTTTTGCGCCGATTCTATCTGTTTCGTCAAAAGACTAAATGCAAGAGGTATCGCATCGTCCTTGTTCACCGAACTAATAATGCCCTGCACTCTCTCGCCGCCAAAACGGCGCATCAGATCGTCCTCGAGAGATATGAAAAAAACGGACGACCCCGGATCTCCCTGCCGGCCGCTGCGGCCGCGGAGCTGATTGTCAATCCGCCTGGCCTCGTGTCTTTCGGTACCGACAATATGAAGACCGCCTAGTGCCACAACCTCGTCATGTTCCGCCTGCATGGATTTTTTATAGTGGCTGAGATACTCTGCATAGTATTTTCTTGCACTTAGTATGTCTGGGTCGTCTGTCGCCCCATGCCCCACCGCCTGCTCGATCATCTCTTCGGTAAACCCGTCTCTGCGCATATCGGCCCTAGCGGAAAAATCCGGATTGCCGCCGAGAATAATATCCGTACCTCTGCCGGCCATGTTGGTGGCAATGGTAACGGCGCCCTTCTTTCCAGCCTGTGCAACGATCAGCGCCTCTTTTTCATGGTGTTTTGCATTGAGCACATTGTGCTTGACACCCGTCCGTGTCAGCATTCGTGAAAGGATCTCAGACTTTTCGACCGATACCGTTCCCACAAGAACTGGTCTGCCCGTTGCATGCATTCGTCCGATTTCTTCTACAATCGCGCGGAACTTGCCCGTCTCAGTCGCAAATATAATGTCATTATTATCAGTCCTTATCATCGGACGGTTGGTTGGAATCTGTACGACGTCTAGATTATAGATACCCTGAAACTCATCCTCCTCGGTTTTTGCCGTGCCCGTCATACCCGCGAGCTTCGTATACATTCGGAAATAATTCTGAAATGTAATCGTCGCAAGCGTCCTTGATTCTCTTTCCACCCTAACATTTTCCTTTGCCTCGATGGCTTGGTGAAGCCCTTCAGAATACCGCCGCCCCATCATCAGTCTGCCGGTAAACTCGTCAACAATAATAACCTGGCCGTCTTTGACAACATAATCGGTGTCTCTTTTCATGATATGGTTGGCTTTTAGCGCCTGATTGATATGGTGGTTGAGTTCCGTATTCTCTATATCCGCAAGGTTTTCTATATTAAACGCTTTTTCAGACTTTGCAATTCCTTGCTCGGTGAGGTTAATTGCCTTAAGTTTTTCGTCGATCGTAAAATCTTCTTCCAGTTTTAGCTTCTTGACAAACCGGTCAACAGTATTATACGTATCCGTGCTTTTATCGCCCGCCCCAGAGATGATAAGCGGTGTCCTAGCTTCGTCGATCAATATGCTGTCAACTTCATCAATGACGGCAAAATTCAATTCTTTTTGTACCATGAGCTCTTTTCGTATCACCATATTATCCCGCAGATAGTCAAAACCAAACTCATTGTTTGTGCCATAAACGATATCCGCTTTATAATTTTGTCGCCTGTCCTCTACAGGAATATCGTGAATAATCAAGCCAACAGTATATCCGAGATACGTATACAGCTTGCCCATCCATTCCGAGTCCCTCTTGGCAAGATAATCGTTGACCGTAACGACATGCACGCCCTTGCCCGTCAGCGCGTTTAGACAAACGGCCAGCGTCGCTGCCAATGTTTTGCCTTCTCCGGTTTTCATCTCGGCGATTCTACCCTGGTGCAACACAATTCCGCCGATGACCTGAACATAAAAATGCCGCATGCCCAGCACACGGTCGGACGCCTCCCTAACCTGCGCAAACACCTCGGGCAATAAATCATCAAGGCTCTCGCCGCTGATATATCTTTTTTTATACTCTTCGGTTTTCGCTTTTAGTTCGCTGTCACTCAGCGATTTAAAACCCGCCCCTAATACCTCAACCGCATCAGCTATCTTTCGTATTTTTTTAAGTTTGCCTTCGTTGCTTCCGCCTAAAACATTTTTTATCAGTCCCATAGTCTCCCCTTCATCAAAATGTCTGTTCCAATAATTGACGTATAATATCTTTATATTTTACCATCCGGTGTTACGATAAGCAACTGTTTAGCGGTTCTTATTTCGTATACGAAGCCCGCTGCAATAAGATGCTTTTTTCGCCTACGCAAATCCCGAGTTTTATATTCGTATACTTTCATTTAACGTGAGTAATCGAATTATTGGCCAAATAAAAGGATAAAAATATACTCTCAGTCTGTTTGACTTTTTTAGCGTTTTTGTGGTATTCTTTCATGAATCGACATGAATATCAAAAAGGGGATAATTGTTGTGGCAAAAGTAAAAATTGATAAAAATGCCTGTAAGGGCTGTGGACTCTGCGTAACGGTATGCCCTAAAGGTATCGTTAAGCTGTCCGAAACTGAACTGAACACAAAGGGGTATAGTCCTGTTGAAATCACGGACATGGAGGCCTGCATCGGGTGTGCATCATGTGCCAAAATGTGCCCCGATCTAGTGTTCACTATTGAAAAATAATTAGCTGTAATATAAAGCAAAAAAATTTTAAAGGTGAATGAAATGTCAAAAGTATTGATGAAAGGCAATGAAGCAATTGCCGAAGCGGCTATACAGGCAGGATGCAGGTATTTTTTCGGTTATCCAATCACGCCGCAAAATCAGATACCCGAACACATGGCTAAAAGACTTCCCGAAATCGGCGGAACTTTTCTCCAGGCGGAATCTGAAATATCTGCAATTAACATGGTATACGGTGCAGCCGGCGCAGGAGCAAGGGTCATGACCTCTTCGTCTTCTCCCGGTATCAGCCTTAAACAGGAAGGCATCAGCTATATGGCGTGTTCAGAGCTGCCGTGCGTCATTGTTAATATGGTCAGAACAGGCCCCGGGCTCGGCGGTATACTGCCCACGCAGGCAGACTATTTTCAGGCTGTCAAAGGCGGCGGCCATGGAGACTATCATCTGGTCGTTTATGCACCCAGCTCTGTACAAGAGGCTGCAGACTGTGTGATGCAAGCATTTGACGTCGCAGATTTATATAGAACTCCGGTATTAATACTGGGTGACGGGATGATTGGGCAAATGATGGAGCCTGTTGAATTTAAGCAGCCAAAAAAACGCGACCTGCCCGAAAAGACATGGGCAGCAACGGGTAATGACGGTACGAAGAAAAAATCCCTTATCAACTCTCTGTATATCGAAGCGGAAGAAATGAGCGCGGTATGCGCCAGGCTGCAGAGAGTATACAGGCAGATAGAGAGCAGAGAAACGCAATATGAAGCGGTCATGATGGATGATGCAGAAATTTGCATTGTCGCTTATGGTACAACCTCACGGATTGTAAAAAACGCGATTGTAAAAGCAAGAAGTGAATTTGGCATTAAGGCGGGCCTCTTGCGGCCCATCACGCTTTGGCCATTTCCCTCAAAAGTCATCTCAGACGCAGCAGATAAGTGTAAAGCTTTTATTGCAGCCGAGATGAGCACGGGACAAATGGTAGAAGACGTAAGGCTAGCGGTTAACGGCAAACGGCCTGTTACATTTGTGGGTACGACCGGGGGTATAATACCCACCCCGAATATGATCGTCGATGCGCTTAAAACGATTAAGGAGGGGTTCTAATGGCTATCGTATTCAAAAAAAGCAGCATCCTTACAGATGTGCCTTTTCATTATTGTCCGGGATGTACGCACGGTATCGCGCACAGGCTTGTGGCCGAATGTATTGAGGAGCTTGGCGTTAAACAGAAAACAATTGGCATCTGCCCAGTAGGATGCGCGGTTTTCGCATATAAGTATTGGGATATCGATATGTATGAAGCAGCACACGGCAGAGCACCGGCAATCGCCACGGGTGCAAAGCGTGTTCATCCAGAAAACCTGATATTCACATACCAGGGCGATGGCGACCTTGCCTCTATCGGCGCGGCAGAGATCGTCCACGCCGCTGCAAGAGGCGAAAAAATAACCGCAATATTTATAAACAATGCGATATACGGTATGACAGGCGGCCAGATGGCGCCAACAACGCTGATCGGCCAGAAGACAACGACGTCACCTTATGGCAGGGATGCAAATCATTGCGGCTATCCCATCCGCGTTTCAGAGATGCTGGCTACGCTTGAAGGAGCGGCTTATATAGAACGGGTTTCTCTTCATGACGTTCCTAACATTAACAAAGCTAAAAAGGCCATTAGAAAAGCATTTGAGGTGCAGATGGCTGGAAAGGGATTCTCAATGGTTGAGATGCTTTCCGCATGTCCCACAAACTGGGGTTTGTCCCCGGCCGAAGCGTTAAAATGGCTGAAAGATAATATGATCCCGTATTATCCGCTTGGCGTGTTTAAGGAGGCAAAATGATGAAGAACGAATTAATCATTGCAGGCTTTGGCGGACAGGGCGCGCTTCTGATTGGTCAGCTCATTACTTATGCGGGTATGATCGAAGAGCGCAACGTATCATGGCTTCCCTCTTATGGACCTGAGATGCGCGGCGGAACAGCCAACTGCTGCGTAATCGTTTCGGATGATCCGGTCGGCTCCCCCATCGTAACCGAGGCAGACGGCGTCATTGTTTTAAACAAACCATCGTTGGATAAATTTGAAGGGGTACTAAAGCCAGGCGGAAAGCTTTTTATCAATTCATCTTTTATTGACAAAAAAGCTACGCGCAACGATATTGACGCCTATTATATCCCTGCAAACGATGTCGCAATCGATGTTGGAAATCTCAAAGTTGCCAATATCGTCATGCTTGGTGCATATATCGCCGCTACCGGAGTGGTAGCAAAAGAAAGTATTATCAAGGCATTTGAACAGGTGCTCGGAAAAGGCAAGGCACACCTGATACCCATCAACGAACAGGCTTTTGACGCTGGCGCAAAACTAGTCTAAAGAATGTATTTAAAAATTAACCCCCGGCCCAGCCGGGGGTTTTGCATTAACGGGTATAACCCTTTATTACTAGCCACGCCTAAAGGGCGTTGGTACGGTCCGGCACTCGCAAAAAACTGTTACCTGCTACCCGTAAACGGGTCTTGGGTATCAAACGTCAGTTGTTTGCTCATCTGATCTTCTTTCAATTGGTTCTGGATATATGCCTAAATTTTCTTTGCATCTTCTCCAGCTGTATCGACATAATACCCTCTGCACAAGAACTCTCTGTTCCGGTACTTATACTTCTTGTTCCCCCACTTCTCATATATCATCAAACTGCTCTTCCCTTTCAGGAACCCCATAAAGCTTGATACTCTCATCTTCGGCGGTATCTCTATTAGCATATGGATGTGATCGTGGCATACTTCTGCTTCAATTATGTTGACCCCTTTCCAATTGCATAGTACCCTTAATATCGCCCCTATCTCTAGTTTCTTTTCTACATAAAATACTTTCCTGCGATACTTCGGTGCAAATACGATATGGTATTGCAGTTCCACTTTGTGTATGATAGCTATGTACATCATTCACTTTGGAATGTCCTCCATTTGATTTTTGTTTGTGCAATTGCCAGACCGCATTTCATTCTAAATTAAAAGGAGTTTTTCTGTCGTGCCTGACCGCTATAAGCTTTACCGAACCCCGCGTCTAACGCGGGGTTTTCGAATACAAAAAAGCCGTTTGCAGGTGCGAAACGGCTTTGAAAGTCTTTTTGGTTATTATGATATGCTCATGACAATTTTGTCAATGGACGCGCCCGGTGCCACCATTGGCAAAACCATCGTATCCTGATCGATCACACAATGTATCAAGCATGGTATGTCCTTACCCAGAGCGGTTTGAAGCGCCTTTTCAAAATCGGAGATATTATCAATTTTCTGCGCAAAACAACCAATACCCCTGGCTATCGCGCAAAAATCCATTTCAGGCAATGTTGTTTCTGAATGCCTGCCCTCAAAAAACAGCGTTTGCCATTGACGAACCATCCCAAGTGTCCTATTGTCAAGCAAAATGCTGATAATCGGCAATTTATACCTGACAGCTGTCATCATTTCAACAAGGTTCATTCTAAAACTGCCATCCCCGGTAATATGCAGGACACGTTTTTCGGGGCGTGCCGTCTGAGCACCGATGGCTGCACCAAGGCCATAACCCATCGTACCCAGACCTCCGGATGTTATAAACGTATTTCCCTTCTTGAACGGATAGTACTGCGCCGTCCACATCTGATGCTGACCGACGTCTGTCGTAATAATCGTATCCTCACCAAGGTTTTCGCCAATTACCTCCATAATCTTTTTAGGCAAATGGTCTTTCGGGATATGTGATTCGTTTTCTATTTTCCATTCGTTTACGCTTTTGACCCATTTATCATGAGTCTTTTTGGGTAGCTCTCTGTTTAGACAGGCCAGCGCTTCTTTGATATCCATAATGGCATAGATATCTGTTGGGATATTCTTATTAACCTCGGAAGCATCGATATCTATTTGTATGATCTTGGCACGCGAAGCAAATTTGCTTGCATCGCCCGTTACCCTATCGCTGAATCGTGCACCAAGGACGATCAGCAGATCACAGTTCTGAAACGCCATATTGCTCGCCTTTGTCCCGTGCATACCAACCATACCTGTATAGAGCCGATGGTCTCCAGGAAAGGAGCTCGTACCCATCAAGGTACACGCAACGGGTGCGTCAATACGCTCCGCAAATTCAAAAAGCTTATCAGCCGCTCCCGATAATACAACGCCGCCTCCGGCAAGTATTACGGGCTTTTTGGCCTTGCTAATCAGCGTTTTGATCTCATCAACGGGTAAATTCGACAATTTGCACGGTATTTTTAGGTGTTCCCCAGGATCGGTATATTCGCATTCGGCTGAAAACGCATTGTCGGTAATATCAATCAATACAGGCCCCGGCCGGCCGCTTTTAGCAAACGCAAACGCCTCCTTGATCACATCGGATATACGCTCGACACTTTTTATTTGATAATTATGCTTTGTGATCGGCATTGTTACACCCATAATATCGACTTCCTGAAAACTGTCTCTACCAAGTAGGTTCGCGGGAACGTTGCCAGTAATCGCGACGACGGGTATCGAATCCATATAAGCCGTTGCGAGCCCGGTGACAAGGTTTGTCGCTCCCGGACCGGATGTCGCGAAACAGACACCGACCTTTCCGGTTGCACGCGCGTATCCGTCAGCGGCATGAGAAGCGCCCTGTTCGTGTACCGTCGTTATATGTCGGATATTCTTTTCCTGATATAAGGCATCATAAAGCTTAATAACCTTGCCGCCCGGATACCCGAAGACTGTATCAACGCCCTCGCGTTTTAGGCATTCAAGTATGATCTGTACCCCTGTAAGTTTCATACGCTTCTCCTCCCTTATTCCAGTATTGCCCCTTTGTCTGCAGAGGATACCAACCTCGCATACCTTGAAAGCCATCCGGTTTTTACTTTTGGCTCCCGTTTTTCAAGATTCGAAAGCCTTTGATTGATTGATTTTTGATCCACCAAAAGAGATATCTTTCTGTTTGGAATATCGATCTCTATCCTGTCACCCTCTTCAATCACCGCGATTACTCCACCTGCCTGCGCTTCAGGAGATACGTGTCCAATGGCAGCTCCTCTTGTGGCTCCGCTGAATCGTCCGTCCGTAATCAGTGCTACTTCTTTATCCATACCCATCCCGGCGAGTGCGGATGTCGGAGAAAGCATTTCGCGCATACCCGGGCCACCTGCAGGCCCCTCATACCGTATGACAACGACATCTCTGCTTTTTATATCTCCTCCATAGATGGCCGATATCGCCTCTTCTTCACTGTTGAAAACGCGGGCGGGCCCCGTATGCTGCATCATCTCAGGCGCAACAGCAGACTGTTTGACTACACATCCATCCGGCGCAAGGTTGCCGCGCAGCACCGCAATGCCACCCTGTTTTGATAACGGATTATCGAAACGCCTGATCACATTGGTATCAAGTATTTTTGCATCTTTAACAGCTTCGCCGATCGTTGAGTTGCCAACGCAAATCGCATCTCCTATAAGCAAACCGTTTTTATAGAGTTCAGATAGCACAGCATACACGCCGCCTGCATAATGCAAATCGGTTAGATGCGTTCCGCTTGCCGGAGCCAGCTTACACAGGTTCGGCGTACTTTTGCTGATGCTGTCCACCAAATCAAGATCAAGCACTATGCCGCATTCATGTGCGATTGCGGGCAGATGAAGAACCGAGTTTGTTGAACAGCCAAGCGCCATATCCAGCATCAGCCCGTTTTCGAATGCCTTTTCCGTCATGATGTCTCTTGGACATACGTTCTCATCAATCAGCTTCATCAGCTGTTCTCCGCTTTTTTTAGCAAACCGGATACGTTCCGCAAAAACGGCGGGTATTGTTCCGTTTCCGCCAAGCGCCATGCCAAGCGCCTCGGTTAAACAGTTCATGCTATTCGCGGTAAACATCCCGGCACAAGAGCCGCAGCCCGGGCACACCGAATCTTCTAGCCTGTCAAGTTCGCTGGCTGTCATCTTGCCGAGGTTGTAAGCACCGACAGCCTCGGAAATTGTTGAATAGCTACAGTCTTGGCCCTTAAGGTCTCTTCCGGGTAGCATCGGTCCGCCGCTGATAAATATAGAAGGCCTGTTTATCCTGGCCGCCGCCATCAGCATACCCGGAATGATTTTGTCGCAATTGGGGACAAACGCCATTCCATCCAGGCTATGCGCCAGTATCATAGATTCCGTTGAGTCCGCAATTAGCTCTCTTGACGCCAGCGAATACCGCATACCTGCATGCCCCATCGCGATCCCGTCGCATATTCCGATCGAAGGAATCATCACAGGCGTTCCTCCGGCCATACGGATACCGTCAGCGACTGCTTTCGCGATCTTGTCAAGATGGATATGCCCTGGGACAATTTCACTTGCCGCGTGCACAACGCCCACTAGAGGACGCTCTATCTCGCTGTTTGTATAACCCATCGCCTTAAACAAGGCCCTGTGCGGCGCTTTGTTTGTGCCTTTTTTTACGCTGTCACTTATCATGAGCATGCCTCCAAATCTTCTATTACAATATCAGCCATTTGTGTTGTCGATAATATCGTTTCCCCTTCAAGTGCGATATCCTTTGTTTTCGCGCCTTTTGATAACGCGCCTGATACCGCATCTTCGATTTTCTTTGCGGGCGCCTCCAGTTTAAGCGAGTATCTGAGCATCATCGCCGCAGATAATATCGTCGCTAGTGGATTCGCAATACCCTGCCCCGCTATATCCGGCGCAGAACCGTGCACAGGCTCGTACATTCCCCGTGTCGCCGTCCCGAGGCTCGCTGACGGAAGCATGCCGATTGACCCGGTGATCATCGCAGCTTCATCCGATAGGATATCTCCGAACATATTCTCTGTGACAATCACGTCAAACTGTGCGGGGTTCCTCACGAGCTGCATCGACGCGTTATCCACATACATATGAGACAATTCTACCCTCGGGTATTCTTTTGCGACATCCGTCACGACACTGCGCCATAGCCTTGATGATTCAAGTATATTGGCCTTGTCAACACTGACTAAACGTTGTTTACGTCCAAGCGCCGTTTTCATTGCTACATGGGCGATACGTCGGACTTCCTCTTCACTGTAAAACATTGTATCGAATGCCCAGGTTTCACCGCGTTCTTTTTTGCCGAAATACAATCCGCCCGTCAGCTCCCGTATCACCATAATATCAAGTCCGTTTTTTGTAAGAGACGGTTTTAGCGGACATGCCTCAGCCAGCTGGGGAAAAAGCAATGCAGGCCGCAGATTTGCATAAAGACCAAGCTCTTTTCGTAAACTAAGCAATGCATTTTCGGGCCGCATGTCTGACGGAAGAGTATCCCACTTTTGCCCGCCGACCGCTCCTAAAAGCACAGCGTCGCTGGATTTTGCTCCTGTTATAGTTTCTGCCGGCAACGGTATTCCTTTTTCATCGATTGCACAGCCGCCCGCCAAATAGTAACTGTAGCTTATCTCTATATCCACATTTTTGACCGCACAATCGACTACGCGTACGGCCTCTTTGATAACCTCGGGTCCGATACCGTCTCCTGGTATCACCGCTATATTATACTTCATCTACTCTCCCTCTGCATCCATAGGTTCTTGCTATTTTCGGTTCAAAAGCATATAGTCTATCGAATCGATCAACGCAAAAAGGCTTGCCTCAATAACGTCAGTGGAAACGCCCAACGTACGCCAATAGTGATCCCCGTCACTAGATTCTATAACAACGCGAACCTTTGCAGCCGTTGCCGCATTGGTATCTAGAACCCTAACCTTATAGTCTGTGAGTGTTACGCTCTTTAGTTCAGGAAAAAACTGTCCAAGGGCTTCCCTTAATGCTTTGTCGAGAGCATTCACCGGTCCGTTGCCTTCCGCCGCTGCCATCCGGTTAGTACCATCCACATTGACCTTAACAACAGCGTATGCACCAAAAGTATTCTCATTGGATGGCTCGTCGCTGACTTTGAAATGAACAAGGGAAAATTTCGATTCGTGAAACCCGAGTTCTTTCATAACAAATATTTTAAAACTGCTCTCCGCGCCTTCAAAGCTATATCCTTCGCTTTCAAGTTCTTTGAGCTTGATCATTAGCCTGCCTACTTTTTCTTTGTCTTTAGCGATTTCGGGAAATTCGTCCTGCAGCTTTGTTGCCATGGCTGTTCTGCCCGCGACCTCGGACAGCAGAAATTCCCTGCTGTTGCCGACAATAGACGGTTCAATATGCTCGAACGACCCCTTAGCCTTACAGATCCCGTCGATATGCATGCCGCCCTTATGCGCAAAAGCATTCCTTCCCACATATGGCAGCGTTTCGTCGAAAGGAAGGTTCGTTATCTCTGCAGCTTCTCTTGCCACTTTATATAAGTCTTTGATATGATCTCCGATACAATCGTAACCAAGCTTTAGCTGAAGATTGGGTATAATAGAACTCAGCCGCGCATTGCCACAGCGTTCCCCGTAACCTAAAAGCGTTCCCTGAACATGCGTCGCTCCAAGCTGTATGGCAAATATCGAGTTGGCAACCGCCAGCTCAGTATCATTATGAATATGAATACCAAGATCTACATCCACGGCCTTTAAAGATGCATTCACCGCGGTTTCAAGCTCTTTGGGCATAGTACCGCCATTCGTATCGCACAGCACAACGGTATCCGCACCGCCTCTGCATGCCGCGTTTAAGACTTCTAGTGCGTAAACGCTATTTGCTCTAAATCCGTCAAAAAAATGTTCGGCATCAAACACAACTCTTCTGCCGCAGTCTTTTAAATATTTGACCGTATCATATATCATATAGAGGTTTTCATCAAGCGTCGTGTTGATAACCTCAGTGACATGCAGATCCCAGGCTTTACCGAAAATCGCGACAACACCCGTGTTCGCATCCTTAAGCGCTTGGACACCAGCATCATTTTCAACATCCGTATCTTTACGCCGCGTGCTCCCGAAAGCAACCAGTTTTGCGTTGCTGAGCGTAATTTTTGAAGCCTCTTCAAAAAATAGCCGTTCTTTCGGATTTGAGGCAGGATTCCCTGCCTCAATATAACCGATGCCAAGACCGTCTAAAAGTTTTAGCATATATGTTTTATCGGACAATGAATAGTTGATACCGCGCGCCTGCGAACCGTCCCGCAGCGTTGAATCAAAAATCTCTATTCTCTTTGCCATACTACAACTCCTATTCAGCAGGGATTAAAACTCAGGCTCCTTTTGCCACGGCATCATTTTACGCAGCTCTTTGCCCACCTTCTCTACCGGAAGGTTCTTTTCTATCCTGCGCCGCGCAGAAAAAGCCGGACGACCTGCCTTGTTTTCCATAATCCATCTGCTCGCAAAATCGCCTTCCTGGATCTCTTTTAATACTTTTTTCATTTCTTTCCTTGTTTCGTCCGTGATAATGCGCCTGCCGATCGAGTAATCGCCAAATTCAGCCGTGTCGCTGATCGAGTAACGCATATACGAAAGTCCACCCTGATTGATCATATCCACAATCAGTTTCATTTCGTGGATGCATTCAAAATATGCGCTTTCCGGCTCGTACCCTGCTTCAACCAGCGTATCAAAACCTGCTTTCATCAGCTCTGTCACGCCACCGCACAACACAGCCTGCTCACCAAAAAGATCCGTCTCTGTTTCTTCTCGAAAGGTTGTCTGTAGTATGCCTGCACGCGCACCACCGATACCATACGCATAAGCGAGGGCAACATTGAGCGTATCACCCGAGGGATCCTGAGCAACGGCGACCAGACAGGGTACGCCTTTCCCTTCCTCATATTGAGACCGTACCGTATGTCCCGGGCCTTTAGGCGCGATCATAAATACGTTGACATCGCTCGGAGGCTTGATCTGTCCGAAATGGATATTGAAACCATGCGCAAACATCAGATATTTACCTTCTGTAAGACCCGGTTTGACAGATTCTTCATAGATTTCTGACTGAAGTTCGTCGTTGACTAGCATTACGATCACATCCGCCATCCGAGCGGCTTTTGCAGCTGTCGCGACTTTGAGCCCCTGAGCTTCGGCTTTTTTCCATGATTTTGATCCCTCGTACAATCCGACGATGACATCAAAACCGGAATCGTGCAGATTAAGCGCATGCGCATGCCCTTGGCTACCGTATCCAATAACCGCAATTGTTTTACCTATGAGGTAATCTTTCCTGCAATCTTCTTGATAGTATAATTTTGCCACGTTACTGATCTCCTTTAACTTAATATATAATTAATTTTATCATTGTCATGCATTGCCTGATATAATTGTGAATCTCCACTTTCAAGAGCAACCATCCCAGTTCTTGCGATTTCAACAATGCCAAACTTTTTGAGCGCCTCTATTCCTTCATTAATAAAAGTAATTGTACCCGTAAGCTGCACTGTCGTCGATTTTTCTCCAATATCAAGCACAATCCCCGACCGCGCAGTAACGGCTTCCATAAAATCTTTTCTGTCAATACCAACAACATTAACTTTGACAAGAGCGATTTCCCTTAGCACACCTTTTTCTTTGGGTATCTCTTTGATCGCTTTCACATCAAGCAGTTTGTCAAGCTGTTTGACAACCTGCTCGATAACGGAGTCCTCTGCGAACATGACAATCGTTATTCTGGACAATGCAGGATCATCTGTTACGCCTACGGTAATGCTCTCAATATTAAACCCTCGTCTACTGATAAGACCCGATATCCTACACAGAACACCAGGTTGATTTGACACTACAAAAGAAATAACGCGCTGCATTATGATACTTCCTTTCCCATTCTATAATAAAAAAACCGCATACTCCTTCAAAATATTGAAGAGACGCAGTTGTTATTCCAACCTCGCGGTACCACTCATCTTGTCTTTGATAAAAGACCACTTCAGACTCTATCAAGCCCTAAATCGATAACGGAATTATCCGGCTATGTCTACTTGATTCGACATGCAGCTCCGGAGGGATTCGCCTAACACCACGTTGCTGGATTTCACCAAACACCAGCTCTCTGCATACGATGCATGTTATACCTGTCTCCATCAACGCTTTTTATAATAATTAATACTAACAAACATATTTATCTTTGTCAACAATTACATTGATTTTTGAAAAATCTTTTACATAGGAATACAAATAACCTAGAAAATAAATGATGCAAAAAAGTCTGCGAAGTATTGTTTAAAATATTAAAGGAACCAATCCTCATAAAAAATATAACAGTAAAGGCAATCTCTTGTTTATTTGCCTTAAAACTTATACCCATATAACCCAAGATATATAACACAATGGTAAGGTGCGCAGCAACAGAGAAGATACGCCCTCGATTGGCGTTTGCCATTTGGATATATTGTGCTTTTTATCTAAAATGTTTGATAAACCTACATGTAATTCAGTTGTTGTTATTGACATGCAAGCACCAATCTTTTATAATAGTTTCGTTTCTAGATTAAATTTGGAGAAGTACCCAAGTACGGCTGAAGGGGCTCCCCTGCTAAGGGAGTAGGCCGGGGTAACCGGCGCGAGGGTTCAAATCCCTCCTTCTCCGCCAAATCTAAATATCGTTATTGATACAATGACGAGAAGCGAAAAAGCCCAGTATTATTGGACTTTTTCGCATTTCAGATGAAAAACTCGGCCGTTTTGAAAAGCGTTTTCTATGCCGTTTTTACACACTCCCGTGTTATAATGCACCAACGATTGCTTGGCGTGCTGTCCTTCGTGTCATAGTTCATGAATCGTGTCATATTGCACCAGACATATTTTTTACACTCGCCAAAGGATTGATGTTTTTCCGAATGTAAAAGGAAACGAGGTTATCAGATTGATGTCGGGATCTGTATTGTATCCTTTTTCTGTTTGAGGGAATAGGTCGACAATTGAATCATTCTACAACAAACGCAAACTGCGTTCCGTCCATCCGTTCACACTGTATATGCAGCATGCCG
>JBMNOU010000028.1:0-23595 GCA_050943215.1 Christensenellales bacterium
TTCCTTTAACCTGTGATAGTAGTCGTCGGCTAATTCATTGATGCTGCCAAACTTTTCAGTACTGTCTGAGACAATGCTATGGTATTCAACCGGCGAATAAGATAGAGGCGTCCCGTCTTTATCTAGATACATCGTTGGCTGAGGCCGGCTAAGTCCTGCAAAAAAGATACTGATCTGGTCGGCTATTTTCTCTGCCTCTTTGGGCTGCGGCGCATATCCTGATGGCATATACCGGTATAAAATCTCATTAGCTGTCTGACCGGATACGCCCTGTAGAATATAAGACAAATAGTCTTTGATCTTGCGACTGCCATGTTTTTTTAGCATTTCAATCAGCGTGGCTTCGGATACCGTCATAGGGTTTAATTTGGTGGACTGCAAGGATTCATATTTGAGAGAGGGCAGAACGCAGCGGACGCGGCTTAACGAACGTGTAACATGACGCAAACTGTCCATAATGGTATCGCTGCTGTCCTTTAGGATAACGTTTGAGTATTTTCCCATAAGCTCTGCAACAAGCGTTAATTCAAGCGGCAGGCCAAGCTCGTCTCTTGCTTCAAGCGTGATGTTGACGATTCGTTCTAGTTCGATCTGTTCGATTTTGGCTATTTTTGCGCCGGTAATGTATTTCCTGAGAAACATGCAAAACATCGGAGGCGATTTTGGGTTTTCAAACTTATGCGCTGTTATATGCATCCTAGAATCAGCCGCGCCGGCACAAATAAGCAGGCGGATGTTATTTCTAGTAGCGCGCAGATTGAGTATTAATGTATCGGGCTGCGGCTGATGAATCTTGTCCACCTTGCATCCCAGTGCCTGTTCCCTTATTTCATTAACAATAAAGTGCAGCGTTAATCCATCTAGCGTCATGCATTGCCTCCAATTGCATCTAAGTTAAAGACTTGGTACGTTAAATATGTATTATACACGCACGTGACATTGTTTGTAAATAATGATATAATATTTGCATCATCTATAATGTGTAAGTGGAGGATGGCATGCATCACGTAAAAGAGAAAGCGCTCAAAGCACGGGAAGCTTCGGTTAAACTTGCATACATGGGAATTGAAGATAAAAATAGGGTGCTTATCAGCATAGCTAACGCTTTAAGAGAGAATACAAATATTATTATGCAACAAAATGCCAAGGATATCGAGGCAGGCAAGCAAAAGGGCATGCCGGCTGCGATGCTGGATAGGCTTGCCCTGTCGCCGCAGCGTATTGAAGACATGGCACAGGGGCTTGAAAGTATCGCGCGGCTTGACGATCCTGTGGGCGAGGTGATAGAGACGGTCAAACGCCCGAACGGATTGTCTATCGGCAAAAAACGCGTGCCGCTTGGCGTCATCGGCATTATATACGAAGCGCGTCCTAATGTGACATCCGATGCGATCGGCCTTTGCATGAAGACGGGCAACACTGTTGTTTTGCGGGGCGGAAGCGATGCAATTCAATCCAATAAGGCAATTGTTAATGTGGCGCAGAGAGCCGCATATAGCGCAGGACTGCCAGAAGGTGCGATTCAATTGATAGACGATACCTCGAGGGAAGCGGCGACATATATGATGAGTCTTAATGGCATCATCGACGTGCTGATCCCAAGAGGAGGCGCCGGACTGATACAATCCGTTGTCAAGAACGCATCAGTACCGGTGATCGAGACGGGTGTGGGAAAATGCCATGTCTACATCGATGAGCACACAGACCTTCAAATGAGCCTGGATATCATATACAACGCAAAGACGAGCCGTCCATCGGTATGCAACGCAGCGGAAACACTTCTGGTGCATGAAACTATAGCTAAGCAATTTTTACCGATGGTAGCAGAAAGACTAAGTAACGTGGAACTTAGGGGCTGTGAAAAAACATCTGCGATCATCAAGGCAAAAACTGCGACGGAGGAAGACTATTATACCGAATTCCTTGATTATATATTGGCGATCAAGGTGGTGAAAAGCCTTGACGACGCTATTAATCATATCAATAAATACGGTACCAAACATTCCGAGGCGATTGTAACAACAAACTATAACAGCGCGGAGAAGTTTTTGGAACGCATCGATGCGGCAGCGGTCTACGTAAATGCGTCCACCCGGTTTACGGACGGCAACGAGTTCGGGTTCGGTGCGGAGATTGGCATCAGTACGCAGAAGCTGCATGCCAGAGGGCCGATGGGCTTAAAGGAGCTGACGACTGTCAAATACATCATCAGAGGCAATGGTCAGGTTAGGTAAGATGAATAGGTTTGTGGTAATTGTAATAGTTGCCATATTTATTTTAATTGCGGATGATCAGAGCATCCGGCGGTTACTGCGCTGACAGCAGATAATATAGTTATTGCTACACTTATACTATAATAATTAAACCTATATCAGAACCGGCGCAAACACCGGTGCCATCTCCATCCATGGTGCGGATAGAAATGCCGGCAGAAGTTGATTATACACAATATTTGGGAAATTGAATATCGAGCTCGAGACACATGATGACGTTTATAGTCAAGGCGGATTCGCCATACAATTTACAAAGATTAATGGAAACCAGGTAATTGGAAATTAAAGCGGTTTTCGAGTCGCCCGGGCATCGTGATGCAAGGGTCGATTTTGAAGGAATGATTGAAGACGGCAAGCTGGACAATGGTTTGTCAGGCGCCAATGCTGAAAACTATTGAGCGAATAAGGATACAAAAGATATGTTAATCATAAGGCTGCGTTTTTGGCAGCCTTTAGTGATTATTCAGAAATTCCTTTATTTTGGCAATATGCTTTTTCACGCTACCTTCGTTCGGGCCGCCGTAAACGGCACGTTTTTCAACGCAAGCTTTAAGTGACAATGCATCATAGACATCATCCGAAAACATGGAACAGACGTTTTGCAGTTCATCAAGCGACAGCGTGTCTATGGTTTTATCGGTCTGTTCGCAGTAAAGCACCAGTTTACCAACGGCCTCATGCGCATCCCTAAAAGGCATCCCTTTTTTGACAAGATAATCTGCGGCATCTGTTGCGTTGGTAAACCCAACCCCCGCGCTTTGTAGCATCTTGTCTTGTTTCCATTCAGCCGAGCGAATCATACCTGTGAACACTCTCAGACATGCGGATGTGGTATCATATGCGTCAAAAATAATTTCCTTGTCTTCCTGCATGTCTTTGTTGTATGCAAGCGGTAATCCCTTCATTACGGTCAGCAGCGCAAACAGATCGCCGTATACGCGCCCTGTTTTACCGCGAATAAGCTCAGCCATATCCGGGTTCTTTTTTTGCGGCATAATACTCGATCCAGTCGAATAGCTGTCGCTAAGAGATACCATTTGGAATTCATTGCTGGACCATATGATAATCTCTTCGCAAAAACGGGATAAATGCATCATACAGACGGAGGCGGCATGAAGAAAATCGAGAATATAGTCCCTGTCACTCACCGCATCCATGCTGTTGTTGGTAATAACCGAAAACCCAAGCTCGTGCGCGACCATATCTCTGTCAATCGGATAAGTTGTTGCGCACAGCGCGCCCGATCCAAGTGGCATGACATCAGATGAAGTATAGGCGTTGTCAAACCGGATGCAGTCTCTTAAAAACATTTCGCAGTACGCCATAAAATAATGAGCGAGCGTGGTAGGCTGTGCCTTTTGCAGATGCGTATAGGCGGGCATGATTGTAAAGAGGCTTTGTTCGGCTACTGTTATAAGCTCGCCCATTAACGACCTGATAAGGCTAATTATATCGTGGCACGCCTGCTTTACGAACATGCGCGTATCCAGTGCCACTTGGTCGTTGCGGCTTCGTGCCGTATGCAGTTTTTTCCCCGGATCACCAATGCGTTCAGTCAAAATCCTCTCGACATTCATATGAATGTCTTCATCGTCAACAGAAAATTCAATACGGCCATTTTCTATGTCGTTTAGTATAGCATAAAGGCCAGATACGATTGCTTCGCTGTCTTGCACGCTGATTATGCCTGTTTTACCGAGCATATTTGCGTGCGCAATGCTACCTTGAATGTCTTCACGGTATAGCCGATAATCGAATGAGATTGAGGAATGAAATCCCGCGGCGAATGCATCCGTATCGGATGAAAAACGGCCGCCCCACATCTTTTTCTTTTCCATTACTATTTCCTTTTTTGATCCAGCAGCGCTTTAACTTTAAGCGGCAGACCGAATAGATTGATAAACCCTTCGGCATCCTGCTGGTTATAAACATTATCTTTCCCAAATGTCGCAAACTCTTCACTATAAAGGGAAGATGGCGACTTAACCCCAACGGATGTGCAGCTGCCTTTATACAGTTTCACACGCACCGTTCCCGTTACGCTTTGCTGCGTAGAATCGACAAATGCGGACAACGCTTCGCGCAGCGGCGCATACCATTGCCCGTAATATACCATCTCTGCAAACTTCAATGCAATGCTCTGCTTATAATGTAGCGTATCCCGATCGAGCGTCATGCTTTCGAGCGCGCGATGAGCTTCATAAAGTATCGTTCCGCCTGGCGTTTCATACACGCCTCTTGATTTCATTCCGACAAGCCTGTTTTCTATGATGTCGTCAATACCTATAGCATTTTTTGCACCCAGCACGTTGAGAGTGTCGATGATATCAACCGGTCCAAGTGCATTGTTGTCTACGGCTACCGGTACGCCTTTTTTAAAATCAATTTCAACATATGAGGGGGTGTCGGGCGCGTCCTCGGGCGCAGTACATATCAAGTACAGATCCTTTTGCGGTTCATTCCATGGATCTTCAAGATCTGCCCCTTCATGGCTTAGGTGCCATAAGTTTCTATCCATGCTGTAAGGCCGTTTCTTAGATACGGGAACCGGAAGATTCCGTTTTTCAAGATACGCTATCGCATCCTCGCGTGATTTGATATCCCATATACGCCAGGGCGCAATGATCTTCATATCCGGCGCAAGCGCTTTGATCGTCAGCTCAAAACGCACCTGGTCATTGCCTTTTCCTGTTGCGCCATGACATATCGCCTCGCATCCTTCCGCCTTCGCAATCTCTACTAAACGTTTTGCGATAAGCGGCCTTGCCATTGATGTGCCGAGAAGATATTTGCCTTCATATATCGCACCAGCTTTTAGCGTGGGGTATATAAAATCGGTCACGAACTCTTCTTTTAAATCTTCTATGAATATCTTGCTTGCTCCGCTACTCAGCGCTTTTTGATTAAGAGGGGCAAGCTCTTCCCCCTGCCCGACATCGGCTGCCATTGCAATGACATCACAGCCATAATTTTCTTTCAGCCACGGGATGATTACCGATGTATCTAGTCCTCCCGAATATGCGAGCAGTACCTTCATATTGTTCATCTTCGTTAACCTCCGAATTAATACTAATAATATACGGCAAAATGAATAAATATGCAATAGTTTTTACTATAATTTTTGATATTTTTTTATAAGCGTCATATATGATTAATGATAAAATTTAATTTTGATACTCAAAAGCCGATTATTAAAATTTCAATGAATTTTAACGTCTTTTACGTTGCATTGAATATGTATATATGGTACTATATACTTCGGCATTTTAACATGGGTTAAGATGCTGTTATTTTGGTTATGCTAAAAAACAGGAGGAAGAAAAATTGGCAAAGGTGGAAAGCGTTGGCGCAAATAAGGTAAAAATTGAAGTCGAAGTATCTCCGGAGGATTTTGCGGCAGCGCTGCAAGAGGCCTATATAAAGACCAGAGGAAAATTTAGCGTTCAGGGCTTTAGAAAAGGTAAGGTTCCAAAGCCGGTCATAGAAAATTATTATGGAGAAAGCGTATTTTACGAAGAAGCTTTTGAGTTGGTTTTTCCGGATAGCTATACAAAAACAGTTGATGAATTGGATATAATACCGGTATCAAAACCTGAACTAGATATAACAACAATAGGTAAAAAAGAAGGCGTTATATACACGGCGGAATTCTTTGTGAAACCAGAAGTTATACTAGGTGAGTATATAGGCGTTGAGGCCGAAGAAATAAAGGCACAAGTTGATGAAACGCAGGTCGATGAAGAGATTAATCGTGTTGCAGAGAGAAACGTCAGATGGATTGACGTTGAAAGAGAAGCAAGGGAGAAGGACAAGGTCATTATCGATTATTCGGGAAGCATTGACGGAGAGCCGTTTAATGACGGAACGGCAGAGAACCAAGCTATTGAGATTGGTGCCAAAATGTTTATTCCAGGTTTTGAAGAGCAGATAATCGGTATGAAAAAAGAAGAAGAACGGGACATTACCGTAAAATTCCCTGATAACTATCATGCAAAGCACATGGCGGGCAAAGAGGCCGTTTTCCATATCAAACTGCATGACGTTAAAGAAAAGGAACTGCCCCAGGTCGACGATGAGTTTGCACAGGATGTATCAGAATTTGATACGCTCGAAGAATATAAAGAAAGTGTCAAAAAGCGCCTTACCGAGAGGGCTGAAGCGCAGGCAAAACGGGAAACTGAGAACAACGTAATTGAGCAAGTGGAAAAAAACGCGACAATCGATTTGCCGGATTGTATGGTTGAAAATCAGATTGACAATCAGCTACGGCAAATTGAGTACAGCCTTATGTATCAAGGATTAAAGTTTGAAGATTATCTTAAGATGACCGGCGGTTCATTGGAAGAATTGCGCAAAGAATATAGGGAGTCTGCAGAAAAAGCGGTCAGAACACAGCTTGTGATAGAGGCAATCATGAAGGCCGAGGGCATTAAAGCTAATGATCAGCAGGTCGGCGATGCAATAGCGCAAAGAGCAAACCGTGCCAAGAGAGATCCTGAAGAATTTAAAAAGGCGATGGGTGAGGACGAAATTGAGTATATCAAGGATAGTCTGGCGTATGATAATACAGTGAGTTTTCTCGTTGAGAATGCGAAATTAACGGCTATCGATAAAAAAGATAAAAAGGACAAAGAAGAGAAGGAAAACACTAACGAGGAATAGAATAGTATAGATATATAAAGACGGAGGATTTCTTTATGACATTGGTACCATATGTTATAGAGCAGACGAGCAAAGGCGAAAGAAGTTACGACATATATTCCCGTTTGCTGAAAGACAGGATCATTTTTATTAGCGGGGAGATTGAAGATGTCATGGCAAACCTGGCCGTGGCGCAAATGATTTTTTTGGAGGCGGAAGATCCGGATAAAGATATATTCTTGTATATCAATAGTCCGGGAGGGTCCGTAACAGCCGGCATGGCAATATATGATACGATGCAATACATCAAATGCGATGTATGTACGATTTGCATTGGCACGGCAGCGTCAATGGGCGCTTTCCTGCTTGCCGCAGGCACGAAAGGTAAGCGTAAAGCGTTGCCAAACAGCGAGGTTATGATACATCAGCCTTCGGGCGGCACAAGAGGTCAGGCAACGGATGTTGCTATACACGCTGAGCATATCATCAACATTAAAAAGAAGATGACCAGGATTTTGGCAGAATGTACTGGGCAGACTGTCAAGAAAATCGCCGCTGATACCGAGAGGGATAACTTTTTGAGTGCGGAAGAAGCGCTCGAATATGGGATAATAGACGAAATAATACCACCAAAGAGCAAATAAGGAACGAGGTGAATCAATGGCAAATTACGGTGAAGACCAAAAACAATTGAAATGTTCATTTTGCGGCAAGGCGCAAGAACAAGTCAGAAGACTTGTTGCCGGCCCCGGTGTTTATATATGTAACGAGTGCATTGAGCTATGCAAAGAGATTATAGAAGAAGATTATCAGGAAGCCGTATCGTTTGATATGGGAGATATCCCAAAACCTGCGGAAATTGTGGCTTCGCTTAACGAATATGTTATCGGTCAAACGTTTGCGAAAAAGAATCTTGCAGTTGCGGTCTACAATCACTATAAGCGGATAAACAGCGATATCAAGCAGGATGATGTCGAACTACAAAAGAGCAATATTATCATGCTGGGGCCGACAGGATGCGGAAAAACGCTTTTGGCTCAGACACTGGCGCGTATTTTAAATGTGCCGTTTGCTATGGCGGATGCGACGTCACTGACCGAAGCTGGGTACGTCGGTGAGGACGTGGAAAATATATTGCTCAAATTGATACAGGCTGCTGATTATGATATAGAACGTGCTCAGCGCGGTATCATCTATATTGATGAGATAGACAAAATTGCGAGAAAGAGCGATAATCCGTCCATCACGCGTGATGTTTCCGGCGAGGGTGTTCAGCAAGCGCTTTTAAAGATCATTGAAGGCACGGTAGCAAGCGTTCCCCCGCAAGGAGGTAGAAAGCATCCGCATCAGGAGTTTCTACAGATCGATACAACGAATATATTGTTTATTTGTGGTGGTGCGTTTGGCGGCCTTGATAAAATTATCGAAAGAAGAATCGGTAATAAAATGATGGGTTTCGGTGCCGAGATCGTTTCAAATATAAATAAAGATCTAGCCCAATTATACAAGAAAATACTTCCGGAAGATTTGCTTAACTATGGCCTTATTCCCGAGTTTGTAGGCAGGGTTCCAATTATAGTGACGCTGCATCAGCTGGAAGAAAATGCGCTGGTTAGCATTTTAACAGAGCCAAAGAATGCGCTTGTCAAGCAGTTTACAAAGCTGATGGATATGGACGGTGTGCAGCTGGAATTTGAGAACGATGCGTTGATAGAGATTGCAAAGCTTGCTATCGAGCGCAAAACTGGTGCAAGGGGCCTTAGAGCCATACTTGAATCAATCATGCTTGATGTGATGTATGAAATCCCGTCGAGAACTGACGTTAAAAAATGTGTTATTACAAAAGATACTGTCAGAAATGCGAAGGTGCCTATGCTAATCCTTGGAGAGAAGGATATCAAGCAGAAAGCGCTGCCTAAGGCCAAAAAGGAGAGTATCGGTTAATATGAAAAAAGAGGCGATTTGCAAAGCAAACGCCTCTTTTTTCATATCCAGTTAACTAGTTATATACATTACATAAAAGCTTGAAGATGAAGCATCAAACATGCCGAATAATGTATATTCTTTATCTACTATAAGCTTTTCAGTTCCATAATAGTAACAGCAGAGCGAATCGGAGTCTGAATAAAGCGAGAAAGACTGACTGGAGCCTTCCGCTTTAATATCCTTTGCAGTGCCTATGATTTTCACAGGGACGTTTTGCATCTTGTCCGGCTTGGCCTTTAATTCAGAGATTGTCATCTTTTTAGCTTCTGCAGAAAAATCAGCGAAATCGGGAATGCGTTCAACGGCGATCATTTCATTCGCTTCTGTTTTATTTTTACTGGTTGCAATCAATTTTATAGAATGAAGTCCGTAATCTTTGATGTTAAAGGAAAGAGAATAGGTACCGTCAGCTTTGACCTCGGCATTATATATTGTTTCGGAATTGTCAATCTGTGCAGTTACTTTCGAGCCGGGATCGGTTGATCCCGTACAAGTAAAAGCATCGTTGTAGACCCGTAGGTATTCTGTAGTAGGTATAAGTGCCGCCTGGGGTATTTGCCTGGTTACCGTAAAGATATCATTAACGGTTGTTTTTCCGGTTTGCACAACTTCTACCGTTACAATATTCTCCCCTAATGTAAGAGGGATATCGACGGAAAGCTGTCCTAGACTGCTAATCTGACGCGTATAATCAGTGTCGTTGATACGGACATCTGCATTCGGGGATATAGAAAGTGCTATTGTAACGGACGCATTAGATGTTGAGGTCATAGATTGCATGGGTTGTTCTCTTAAATAATCAGCTGGATCTAAATTCAGAATTAAATCATTGATTTTATAGATGTTTATAGAATTTTTTGTGACGATTTCAAAAATGACATCATTCGTGGTATATACATTCTTATCTGTGACGATTCCAAGGGATTTGGCAAGATCGTAATCAGCAATAATTATTTCCGCATGGCCGTTGGTGAGATTAAACGATTTTCCAAGAGGAATGACATTAACACTGGTACCGTCAACGGTGCTAACGCTAAAAAGATGGGCCTGCATTCCGTCCTTAGTTTGTGTGTTGCTGACGGAAATATTCATCCCGTTATGATATGCCGAGTCAGTATCAACATTGATTTTACCATCCGTAATTGTGTAAATAAAATTGCTATATCCGCCATACGCTGTTGTTACATAATGATCAAAGAACATAAAGCAGGCAAATAAAACACCGGCTACTAATATCCAGAATAATAACATCAAAAATATGGATGGACGCTTGCGCCTTATCCTTGTAGAAGGCTTATCTGCTTTTTTATTCTGACGCAGGTGTTCGCTTTGATCATCCTGCTTAAATCGGCGGGTGATGTTATCAGACTCAGCGATACAATCGCCCTGCTGCTGATACCGATGCGTCTGTTCAGAGATTCCTTTATCCGCCGGCTGAAGTTCACTTTCAGCCGCCTGTTTAACAGCGTTAATATCTTCCGGTTGATTCTGCTGAGCATCCTGTTCAACGACGCCTTTCTCAAAAAGATTTTCTTCTGGAGCCGAAACAGGCGATTCCTCGATTTCCAGCCACTGTTTTTTAGGATAGTCAACACGGTTACTATCCGTTTGTTCATCTTCCGCCTGCATCGGAACGTGAAGATATGCGCTCTTTGTTCGTCTGTATTCACGCATAAATTCCTCAGGATCGAAATCTTTAAGATCGTCGATCTCGGGTAAACGCATGTTTTTTATCATATCTAAATAACGCCAAGAATCCGAGCTTTCGCCGTCCGATTTTTCCTGTAAGTTGGCGGTATTATTTGTTTCAGTATCTATCCGGGAATTATCTCTGGTAATCAAACTTGGGTCAACTGGCTGGCTGGTGTGTTCATTGATTTTAGGATAAGCAGAACCGTTTTGATCATAAGCTTTTTGTTCTGCCACTAGGCTATCTTCCGTTTCATGCGCCAAACCATTTCCTACATCGGTGTTATCTATTGGGAAATCCTTATAAACGATGAGATTTGTAGGGATATCTCGTTTTTTACCTTTGTTTACTTGACTCTCCGGTGCAGAGTTTGCCGGATTGGAAGCGCCCTGATTTTTGATTTGGACAACTTCAACCACAGCTCCGCACCTTGGACATAGTACATCAATACTATTGAGCTTGTTGCCGCAATTTGGACATTTATCCATAAAATCCTCCGTTTGTCCAAGTTTTAATATGCAATCACCAAAACTTCTTAAAATTTTACGTATTCCATGCTATAGTAATCATTATATACTATTTTGTAACTGGAGGCACTATTTTTTTGGAAATATATCTGGACAATGCAGCAACTACAAAGCCTATCATAGATTATGCTGTTAAAGAACATTTAACCAACGCCTGGTACAACCCGTCAGCAGCTTACGCGCCAGCTGCAAAAGTCTTTATCGAGATGAAGAAAGCAAGACAATTGCTTGCTGAAATGATTGGTTTTCAAAGCGATGTGATATTTACGTCAGGGGGGACAGAAGCTAATAATATGGCTGTTATTTCGGCTTTCAGGAACAATGCTCATTATATAACCAGTGCCACTGAACATCCGTCCGTTTATGAGTCTTTCAGATATTTGCAAACGCTAGGAGCCGAAGTCGATTTTGTTAAACCCCAGGGTTTTTGTATAAACGCAAAAGATGTTGCAGGATTGGTACGCGAAAATACGGCGCTGGTCAGCATTATGCATGTCAATAACGAAACGGGAGCGCTTAACGATATTGAAGGCATCTGCCAAACTGTTAAGGTTAGAAATCCTGCCACATTGTTTCATGCGGATGGTGTTCAGGCACTTTTTAAAACAAAGATTGATCTTGTAAACAGCGGTATCGATTATTATTCAGTCAGTGCACATAAAATACATGCGTTGAAAGGCACAGGTGCACTTCTTGTCGGCAGAAACGCTACGGTTAGTAAACTGCACCACGGCGGAGAACAGGAATTTATGTTAAGGCCGGGCAGTGAGAATACCCTTGGCATACAGGCCTTTTATGAGGCGCTCAAGCGTGGTATCAGTGTTTTTAATGAAGCGATTGATAAAGTATCGGCACTGCAGGAAAAACTGCTGGATGGACTGTCTGCCGTCAGTGGTTCGATCGTAAATATACCTATTAAAAAAGTGCCTCATATCGTAAATGTATCATTTGTTGGTGTGCGCGCAGAAGTTCTTGTGCGAGTGCTTGGTGAAAAGGGGATCTACATTGGTACAGGTGCGGCATGTTCCCGCGGTAAAACAAGCCGGGTTCTGCTGGAAAGCGGGGTAGAAAGAAATGCTGCCGAAGGGGCAGTCAGAATTAGCATGAGCTCGATGAATACTGAGAAAGAAATAGAGATATTCATAGAAGAGCTTGACAAGGCGGTCGGCAAATTAAGGAGGTTTGGCAAAAGATAACGATGGATAATGTCATCATTGTTAGGTATGCGGAAATTCACCTAAAAGGGCTAAACAAGCCATATTTTGAAAAGGCGTTGGTAAACAATATTTCAAAGGTACTGTCTGATATCGACGGGGCAGTCGTCAAGCGCGGAGTAAGCCGCATTTATGTAGAGGGCGTTGATGATAGCGATATAGACAAGGCATTTGCGGCTCTTGAATGCGTTTTTGGGATCCATTCATTTAGTCCGGCTGTTCGTATAGAGCAGGATATTGGGAAAGCGGCGGCTGTCCTTGCGGACATGGTTGGACATGAGCGAAAGAAGTTTCTTCAGGACACAGTGCCATTTAGGGTCGAAGCCAAACGTGCTGATAAAAGATACCCTATGAAATCGATGCAAATGGCAGCCGAGGTGGGCAGCGTAATTCTTAGCAGAGTTGAAGGCATAAAGGTCGATCTTAACCATCCGGCAATAACAGCGTATCTCGAAATGCGTGAGATGGCATACTGCTATACTCAGGTAATTAATGGCCCGGGCGGCATGCCCGTCGGATGTAATGGCAGTGCAATGCTTTTATTATCCGGCGGTATCGACAGCCCGGTTGCGGGATGTATGATCGCAAAAAGAGGCGTAGCGCTTTCAGCTGTTCATTTTGAGAGTTTTCCGTATACGAGTGAAAAAGCGCTTGATAAAGTATTAGATCTGGCAAGGATTATGACAAGGTATACCGGAAAGATAACATTGCATGTGATACGATTTACGGATATACAGATGAAGCTGTATGAAAAATGTCCGCCGGATTATCTGACAGTGCTGATGCGCCGTTACATGATGCGCATTGCCGAAGAGATTGCAAAAAAAGACGGGTGCCTTGCACTGGTGACGGGGGAGAGTGTGGGTCAGGTCGCAAGCCAGACTCTCGAGAGCCTCGCGGTTACGAATGATGTGGCAAGCATTCCCGTGCTGCGGCCTTTGATTGGGATGGATAAGATTGAGATTACAGAAAAAGCGCAAATATATGACACGTATAGAACATCAATACTGCCGTTTGAAGATTGTTGTACAGTATTTGTACCAAAACATCCCGTGACAAAGCCGAGAAAAAGCGAGATTGAGAAAACAGAGGCTAATCTTGATATCGACGGCATGGTAAAAGCCGCTATTGAGAACGACAAAGTTACAATAATAGGTTGATATTTAAATAAACAAGCCCCGGGGTAACCCGGGGCTTGTTGCTCTTTATTTGTATTTAGGCCTTGCATGATAATGCGTATGCAATAGTTCGTGTGCTTTGTGGCTGTTCGGTTTACCGAGGAATTCATCATAAAGCTGCTGTACTTCTGCATTCTTGTGAGATTTTCTTTTCTGCATATTAATATCTTCTTGATATGTTGCCTTTGCACGTAGGACACGCGGATCATAATCCATTTTATCCTGAGCCGAAACGATTGGTTGTCCGCCACCCGTTACGCATCCGCCGGGGCACCCCATGATCTCGATGAAATGGTACGATTTCTCACCAGATCTTATCGCTTCAAGAAGCTTCTTCGCGTTACCAGTTCCGTTTGCGACTGCAACTTTGATATCCATACCTGCGACATTGACCGTCGCTTCTTTGACGCCTTCAATACCTCTAACAGCTTCATAGTCGATATCTTCAAGATCTTTGCCTGTCAGTATATCTGCAACTGTTCTTAGTGCCGCTTCCATAACACCGCCTGTTGCGCCGAAAATAACAGCAGCACCTGTTGATTCACCAAGCAATTTGTCAAAGTCTTCTTCAGGAAGGTTTACAAAATCTATATTAGCCTGCTTAATCATCCGGGCAAGCTCTCTTGTTGTCAACACAGCGTCTACATTAGGAAGACCGTCATTAACCAGTTCTTCTCTGACTTTTTCAAATTTCTTGGCAGTACACGGCATGATGGAAACCACATAGATGTTCTTAGGATCAAGGTTCATCTTTTGAGCATAATATGATTTGATCAACGCACCTTCCATCTCGTGAGGAGATTTGCAGGTTGACAGATTATCAAGGAAATCAGGGAAGAATAGTTCGCAATATTTGATCCATCCGGGGCTGCAGGACGTAATCATAGGAAGCACGCCGCCGTTGTTGATGCGATCTAATAGCTCTGTACCTTCTTCAAGGATGGTCAGGTCTGCAGCAAAATCCGTATCGAATACTTTGTAAAAACCGATACGTCGAAGAGCAGCAGCCATCTTTCCTGTTACGCTGTTGCCGGGTTCAATGCCAAATTCTTCACCCAATCCAAAACGGACTGCGGGAGCCGTTTGAACGATAACATGTTTTGTCTTATCGTGCAGCGCAGCCCATACATTGTCGATCTCACTTTTTTCGCTTAGCGCACCAACAGGGCATGCCGTAATGCATTGTCCACAATTAATGCAGAGCACATCATTTAAAGATTTTCCGAATACCGGTTCAATTATCGTTTTAAATCCTCTATGGGTTGCACCTATAGCGCCAACTTTTTGAACGTTGTTGCATACGGCAACGCAGCGGCGGCACAGTATGCATTTATTCGGGTCTCTGACGATAGAGGGAGAACCGGTATCAAGCGGTCTGTCAATGCTTGTACCTTCGTAGCGGACATCATCATCTACACCCAGGTCATCACAAAGCTTTTGAAGTTCGCAGTTGCGGTTTCTAACACAGCTTAAGCATTTCTTTTCATGGTTGGAGAGTATCAACTCAAGGTTTACCTTCCTGGCATCAAGAACAGCCTTAGAGTTAGTTGATACGACCATACCGTTTGCCGCAGGAAGAACGCAAGCAGCCTGAAGCCCTCTGCCGCCCTCAATCATTTCGACCAAGCACATACGGCAGGCACCTATCGCGTTAACTCCCTTTAAATAACAGAGTGTGGGTATTTTGATATTCGCTTTTCGTGCCGCTTCAAGTACTGTGGTGTTTTCCGGCACTTCAACTTTGATTCCATCTATTGTTAAAGATATCATATCCATCCGCTCCTTTCCTATTTCTTTTCAATTGCGCCGAACTTGCATTTTTTGATGCAGGCGCCGCATTTGATACATTTGCTCTGGTCAATCTCAAACGGTTCTTTTACTTTGCCGGATATCGCGCCAACCGGGCATACCTTTGAGCAGGCGCTGCATCCTATACACTTCTTTTTGTCGATAACATAATTGAGAAGCGCTTTGCAATGGCCAGCGGGGCACTGCTTTTTGTATATGTGTGCCTCGTACTCATCTCGGAAATACTTGATAGTGGACAAAACGGGGTTGGGAGCCGTTTTACCGAGCCCGCAAAGTGCAGCGTTTTTAATGTTATTGCCCAGTTCTTCAAGTTTTTCTATGTCTCCATCCTCACCTTTGCCGTCAACGATACGCTCAAGTATCTCTAGCATGCGTTTAGTACCGATACGGCATGGAGGGCATTTTCCGCAGGACTCATCCACAGTGAAATCAAGGAAAAACCGTGCAACGTCAACCATACAGTTATCCTCGTCCATAACGATCAATCCGCCGCTGCCCATCATCGAGCCAATAGCAGTCAGGGAATCGTAATCGATGGGGGTGTCAAGATGAGACGCGGGGATACATCCTCCCGAAGGGCCGCCAGTTTGCGCAGCTTTAAATTTTTTGCCTCCGGGTATGCCACCACCGATATCATATATGATCTCACGAAGCGTGGTACCCATAGGTATCTCGACAAGACCCGTGTTGTTTATTTTACCGCCAAGAGCAAATACTTTTGTGCCTTTGCTCTTTTCGGTACCCATCGAAGTAAACCATTTTGCTCCTTTAAGTATTATTTGCGAAATATTCGCCAAAGTTTCAACGTTATTGATGATCGTTGGTTTTCCATATAGACCTTTTTGTGCTGGGAACGGCGGTTTGGGTGTTGGTTCACCTCTGTGGCCTTCAATCGATGAAATCAGAGCCATCTCTTCACCGCATACAAACGCGCCCGCACCAAGGCGGATCTCGATATCAAAATCAAAATCTGTGTCGAAAATATTTTTTCCGAGCAGTCCAAGCTCTCTTGCCTGGCTGATCGCGATTTCAAGCCGCTTGACGGCTATCGGGTATTCGGCCCGTACGTAAATAAACCCCATATCAGAGCCTATCGAATACCCGGCAATCGCCATCGCTTCGAGTACAGCGTGCGGGTCGCCCTCGAGTACGCTTCTGTCCATAAAAGCGCCCGGATCACCTTCGTCCGCATTGCATATCACATATTTTTGATCGCCCTTGGAGTTTAAGCCAAGCTGCCATTTCATTCCGGTGGAGAACCCGCCGCCGCCTCTGCCTCTCAGACCGCTATCTTTGATGATATCAATAACCTGCTGAGGGGTATATTCCGTAAGGCACTGTCCGAGTGCCTTATATCCTTCAAAAGCGATATATTCTTCTATTTTTTCAGGGTCAATAACACCGCAGTTTTTCAGCGCGATCCGTCTTTGTTTTTTGTAGAAACCGACGTTGCTGAGCGATGTTTCAACGTCTGTTGCAGCATCTTTATAAAGTAGCCTCTGAACGATCCTGCCCTTTAGCAGATGCTCGCTGACGATCTCAGAGACATCATCGACCTTAACTTTTGAATAGAAACATCCTTCGGGGTAGACAATGACGATCGGGCCCGCTTCACAAAGCCCGAAACAGCCTGTTTGGACAACCTTGACTTCTTTGTCAAGACCCGCATTCATTATTTCTTCGTTCATTCTTTCCATTATTTTTGGCGAGTCGGAAGATGTACAGCCTGTACCGCCGCAAATAAGCATATGGGAACGGAAAATATCCATGGTTTATACCTCCTTAAAACTACTGATTGTTATTTTCATTATAGCCAATTGTGTATTCCGTGACAGGGTTACCGTTCACGATGTGCTCAGCCACAATTTTGCCAACCATGCTGGGATCAACCTTGACATACGTCACTTTATCACTGCCTGGCGCATATACTTCGACCATAGGTTCAAGACGGCATGCGCCGATACATCCGGTCTGAGATACTGTGACGTTGGAAAGCTTTCTTTTGGCTACTTCTTCTACAAAAGCAGAAAGAACAGGACGCGCACCCGCAGCGATGCCGCAGGTTGCCATGCCGACAACAATGCGTATACCGTCCTTTTTATTCCTGAGATCAATTTGAGACAAAGTCTTATTTCTGATTTCTTCTAATTCTTTTAAGGATTTCATATCTCATTACCTCCAAATACTTGTGTAATCCCTTCCTGTAAAAATCCACGTATAAACTCTAAAACATCCGGCTGAGTGATTGGCACACCTTCTATAGCCGCTTTTATTTGTCTGGTGTCATAAATAAACGATTCATCTTTTTTTGCTGAAAATACAAAGTCAATTTGTGGATTCAGCAATGTCAAGGTGAATATGGTTTCTGCAATATCTCCAAGCGGCGGTCGGTCTATATGGGAATAATTGTACTCTGCTTTTAAAGTTGTGCCCATACCGGGAGAGGATATTATATCAAGATCTCCACCGGTATTAACGCAGCTAGCTTTAAATAGCGGTATACCAAGCCCGACTTTTCGTGTGGTTCTAGACGTTGCAAACGGACTTTTAACATTTTTAAGCATTTCCTGATCCATACCGCATCCATTGTCTTCAATAATGACAGTTAGCATGTCAATATCGCTATCAATAACTACGCTGATCTGAATTAGATTAGCCTTTGCTCTGACCGAATTCTCAGCGATATCGAGTATGTGCAGAGAAATGTCTCTCATTATTTATAGTATTTTTTCAAAATCGCCGGAATATCCTCCGGATCTAGCCTGCCGTATACCTGATCATCAATCATTATAACAGGTGCGAGTCCGCAGCATCCGAGACAACGAGTGGCCTCAAGTGTAAATAATTTGTCCTGAGTTGTTTCACCCGGCTCAACGCCCAGCTCTTTGGCCAGCTTTTCCATAACCTTTTCGACATTCTTGACATAGCAGGCGGTACCCATACATACATTGATTATGTGTTCGCCTTTTGGCTGCAATGCAAATTGCGAATAAAAAGTTGCAACACCGTATACATCACTCATGGGGATGCCTAATTGCTCGGAAATAAGCTCCTGTACATCAAAAGTTAATGCACCGAACAACGACTGAGCTTTCTGCATCACGGGCATCAGCGGACCTGGTTTTTTCTTCTGTTCTTCGATAAAACTGATTAGCTCTTCACGCATGGCCTTTTCATCGACAGTTGTGGTCATGTTTATCCTCCTAATTTCTTTGTTAATAGTAAAACTCATACGAGATTGTTAAAAAAATAACAATTATATCCGACGCATATTGTATCATAAAATGTATCTATTTGCACTAATTTGTTTGTGAAATTATTAATAAATTAAAAATGTTCGGGTTTTTTCATTGAATCATGACAATTAACTAGGAATGGCGTTATTTACTGGCAAAATAAACGATATCTTGGGGTGTTGAGATGTCCGGTAGAGTAAACTGTGGTTCGGATATATCTCCTAAACAGTGTGCGTCGGATGAATAAAGCTTTTTGAAATATTTGTCAACGGCAGGGCAGGGAAGGTTTTTGGCGATCTCTACACAGCTAAACAGATTTGAAGGAATGAATCCGAGGTTGGAAAGAACAGAAAAAGAATCTCTGTTAATGTGAGCAGGTATAGCACATCCTCCAGCGTCTTTTGCCATTGTGTCAATATCTTCCATCGTATATGGAGTGGCCTGAAGCAAAAGCTTTCGTAATGTGCCGGCGGGATGGTCATAAATATCCATAACAATTTGATTGCCGAACAATTCAGGGTGGTTATCTATGGCAGGCAAACTGTCATAAATTTGTTCTGTGAATTTTATAGCGGCGCTTAATTTCGGAAAGTATACGAGTATGTGAACTTCTTCTTTGCTGGTAACCTCGATACCCGGTACAAAGATAAGGTCGTTTTGCTGCGCCGCTTCATGCATGGATTTTAGATTTCTTCCTGTATTGTGGTCTGTAAGGCTGATTACAGAAAGACCTTTAAGGCGCGCCATGCCCGCGATATTGGCGGGCGTCATATCATCGGAAGCGCAAGGGGAGAGGCATGAATGAATGTGAAGATCGTATGCCGAATCCATTTTAAACTTCGCCGATGCCGAGGTCGGCCATTGCTTTTGCCGCCCCGTACGCGGTGCATTTAGCCGTAAGAATACAAACGTTTTTTTCAGTGGCTGCGCGGATAGTTTCGTTGGAAATATCAATATTCTCAGGGATGATGACACATGAAAAGCCAAGCAGCGATGCTATCGCGATGACGTTGAGGTGTGTCTGTACCGTGATCCATGCCGTACCTTCCTGGCCGTGTGCCATCACCCAGCTTAAAAGATCGCAGACATAAGCTGAGGTAATGTTGCTGTCCGTATTTCCAGCAACGCATGTCCATCCTGTTTTTAAAATGAGTTCATTTACCGTCATATCATTCTCCTCGTTTATCTTTGTTAGTCAATTCCACCATTTGTTCCGCAAGGCTTGTTACCTTATCTCTCAGCTTAAATATGCAATCCATTTCTTTTGCATCGCCTCTGACAATATCCTCGGCCATAGCCCTGCATGAAGGTGAGCCACAAGAGCCGCAATCGAGCCCTGGCAGCCGTGCGGCAATCTCTTCAATCTGCTCAAGTTTTTTCATCGCTTTGACCATATCTTCGTCTATTTTCATCACTGGCCTTGGCATGATTGGATGCTTAAAATCAACGCTGTCGCTATCAATATAACGCTGTGCATAATCAAATGAAAGCTCGGCATTGAGTATTTTTGAAGAGAGTTTTTTGATGCGCGTTCTTGCGACAAAAGGATTCTCAAATGTCAGAGGTCCACCGACACATCCACCTGGACATGCCAGACCTTCAAAAAACTGCAGATCTCCGAGCTTAAGATTTTCAATTTCTTCAAGCACTTTAATCACATTGCCGATATCATCTACTGCAAGGTAGTTGTCTACACCCGATGCCAAGCATTCACCGCCCGAATTGGCCCATCCAATGCCATAGACGGTTGCGGTTTGACCTTCAAGCGTTTCGGCACTTTTATTTTTCAGCTGTCCGGCAAGCAGACCATATATATCGATAACGGAAACGGCACCGTCTACAGCGCTCTTATCTACACCGTACGGATTCTTTATACTGGTCATCTTCGCCGGGCACGGTGTAATAAAAAAAGCACCGATTTCGGTTATATCCACACCATGTTTTTCCGCAAATTCAACTTTAGCCGCATTTGCCGCAATCTCCATCGGCGAAAGCAAATCCAAAATGTTATCGATAAGGTTGGGAAACCGCACCTGTATCAGTCGGACGATGGCAGGGCATGCTGAAGATATAATGGGCAGATTCTTTTTGCTATTGATCTTTTCTCTGATTGCGCAGCTGACGATGTCGGCACCCTTGGCGACTTCGTAAACGTCATCAAACCCCATTTGCTTGAGCCCCATGAGCACCCTGTCTATACTGGTGAGATTCTTAAACTGCCCGTAAAGAGACGGGGCAGGCAGAGCGATCTTATATTTGAACCGGCTGATATCTGAGAAAGGATCGGTATAGGCCACTTTTGCATGGTATGGGCAAACGCGAATGCAAACTCCGCAGTCGATACAGCGTTCGTCAATGATTTGGGCTTTACCGTTACGTACGCGGATCGCTTCAGTAGGGCAGTGTTTGATACAGTTTGTACAACCTCTGCATTTATCGCGGTCCAGGCGTACCGAATGAAAATATGTGTTCATAACATACCGCCTTCAATTTATATTAAACTGGAGCCTAAGATTTGTTCCCTTCGGGCTCGATTTAATGTCAAAATAATCGCTGTTCTTTTTTATATTCGGGAGCCCCATACCGGCACCGAATCCCATCATCTGGATGTTCGTAGGTGCTGTGGAAAACCCCTCCTGCATCGCCATGTCAATATCCGTGATGCCGGGCCCCTTATCATTGCAGTTGATATACACAGTGTTAGGCGATATTTCCAACTGAATCATACCGCCGTTGCTGTGGATAACCATATTAAGTTCGGCCTCGTACGCAGCGATCGATACTCGTCTGATCAACGCTGGGTCGATACCGATCATCTTTAATACACTTTTGATCTTCGCCGAGGCTTCTCCGGCAGAAGCGTAATCGTTTGAGGTTATAGAGAATGTTTCCTTGTACGTATTCGACATAGCTACTCCTTGCAGCATGGCGCAAGACCCATTTGATACAATCGGCCGCACGCTTCATATAAAGTATGTTTGCATACCAAAAGAGTCATTCCTTTTTTTTTGGCAAGCTCGCAAATATCGCTGGTCGGTTTTTTACCTCTGACAAAAACGATGCAAAGCACGTCCAACATTTCGGCTGTTCTTATAGTATGCTGGTTGACCATGCCTGTCAGCAATACGCAGCCCTCTTTTGCAAAAGAGAGAACGTCACTCATCAAATCGGCCCCGAAGGCAGAGGTCAATTGCTTGTCCATATTTTGTTCGCCGCATATAATATCACAGCTTAAGCATGCGGCTACTTCGGATACTTTCATAAATACCTCCAAATGAAGTGCAATGGGTTAACTATTCAAACCCTCCAAAAAAGAGGAGTAATCAACCACGATGTCTATTAAAGTATACTTCAACTCCGAAGAAAAATCTACTTTAGAAACGGACGTGGACAAAGGAATATTGTTAATTGTTTCACAATATTCTTTCATATACGTCGCAAGCCTCAACATTGCACCTTCTTCTGTGGATACGGTTGTATGAAAGTTGTCGGAAATCCGGGTAACTTTCTGTTGCAAAGACTTGATATCCTCATTAACATCTTTTCCTTTGTCGGCGTCATAAATGATCTGCTGCAATGTATCAACCGATTCGGGTACGCTGTCAAAACATGCTTTGACAGCGTTAACCTGGGTTTGTTCGGCGCCGATTTTAAAATCAAGTCCGCCAGATTTTAAATTGAACACCGATGTGGCAATACTATCCTTTTCTAGTGAAATCTTTACGTCATTTGCGCTATCTTCATCGGTATACCCGGCAATCAGCACTCTGTATAACTTACCGTCATATGCAATAAAACCAGCACCACCTTTAGTCTGAATCTCGCTGGCAGCGGATTTGGCGTTATTCTCTTCAGAAAAAGCACCTGATTGAAGTGTAAAAAGAGAGATTTCCACCGCAGAAATCTCTCTTTCTATTCGTGCTCCAGAAGTTTCGGGCAAATTAACCGTTTGTGCTGTAACTTGAGGGGGCGCGTCTTCACCCGTATCGATGGGCGCGGCAGCTGTGTTTTCTCCGGTTAATTCGGCAGCGTTTGTGCCTGAGTTGTTAAACACAGGGTTGATCACATTTTCCGCAAGCCAACCGCCTGCCGCGCCAGCACTGATAAGATATGCGGCGATTCCGAGTATGATCAATACAACGATGAGGTTAGCGTACTTTCTTTTCTTTTTTGGCTGCTTTGTCAGCATTCTTGAGTATCTCATATTTCTCCTCCTTATCGTAGGCTATACAAAACTATATGTGTGAGGAAGAAAAAATATGAAAAAGACTCTGGCACCGCCAAAGTCTTTAATGAATTGCTATCTTGTTTTTCCTAAAAAGAAAAGCGCTATGGTTCCTGGGCCTGAATGCGCACCAATAACGGCACCAAGCGGGCCAATCATAATATCGCCAATATTCGGAAATTTATTTTTTACCATATCGGCAAGCTTTTCTGCTGTCTCAAGATCATCACCATGGCTGATAAAGATCTGCTGTCCTTCTGGCTTATAGACGTACTCTTGCATTTTCTCAACCAGGCATCTGAGCGCGCGTTTTCTCCCCTGTTCTTTTTCCCGGGGGATGAGATGCCCTTCGTAATCGACATTTAGAACCGGCTTGATATGCAGTAGAGTACCCACAAAAGCGGCAGCGCCTGTTACTCTTCCGCCGCGTTTCAAATGATTCAGATTGTCTACTGTAAACCAGTGGTTAAGGCAAAGCTTGTTTGACTCAACCCATTTTGCCGTTTCTTCAATACTGTTTCCCGCTTCGCGCATCCTTATGGCATAGTCGACAAGCAGCCCAAGGCCGAGTGATGCACACAGAGAGTCAATAACAATGATCTTTCTATTAGGATATTTCATCTTCATATCTTCAGCAACAAGCTTTACATTATTAAAGCTGCCGGATAACCCTGAGGAGAATTCAATATATAGCAGATCATCACCTTTGGACAAAATGTTATCAAAGAATTGTATGATGTCTTCGGGCACAAGCTGGGAAGTGGTCGGTAAAAAGCCATTGCGCTCCAGATCAAAGAAAGTCTTCGTATCCATATC
>JBMNOU010000109.1:0-4610 GCA_050943215.1 Christensenellales bacterium
AGCTTAACCGCTTCGCCTTTAAGCGAGCGCTCAACTATACTACCAAAACTTATCCCACTTTGTCAATCACTTTTTATTCAACCGCTTCTACTTTTTATAAAAAATATCTTTTATGTTGCTTGTCATTTTATTGACATAACAAATATATACTATTAATATAATTAAGCGCAATGTTTAATTTATTAATATGTTGGTTGACATGTTTAATTCGCAGTGATATAAATATTATAAAATAAATAATAAGAGGATATTATGAAACTAAAAGCACCTTTAAACTGCCCTGCCTGCGGTGGAGAATACGAAATCACAACATTGACGTGTAAAAAGTGTAACAGTGCGCTTTGCGGACATTTTAGCGGTTGCGATTTTTGCAACCTAAATGACGATGATTCTTTCTTTGTTCTCACTTTTTTAAAATGCAGGGGAAATATAAGGGATGTCGAAAAAGAACTGGGCATATCATACCCAACCGTTAGGGGACGGCTTGATGCGATTATTAAGCGGCTCGGACTTATAAGCAGCCAGTCTGCTGAAGAGATCAAAGAAGAACGAAAAGGGATCTTTGAACGGCTCGAAAAAGGTGAGATAACTGCCGATCAGGCAGCGGAGCTCTTAAAAAGTTTATAACCTGTATTTTCGGAGAAAGGGTGTTGAGCATGAACGAAGAAACATTAAAAGTATTAGAGATGGTCAAAAACGGCAGAATAACTCCCGAGGAAGGAGCGAAACTATTATCGGCAATGGGTCAAAGTGATTCCGTCAAGAAAAAAAACAAATATACCATGCTACGCATACGCGTAGATGTCAACGATCCAAATAAAAAAGAGAAAGCAAAAGTTAATGTCAACGTTCCGCTGTCACTCGCAAAAAAAGCGGCCGGACTATTATCTCTTATCCCGAAAGATACGAAATCAGAGTTGTCTGACAAAGGTATCGATCTTGACGCCATTGATTTAAAGGGTTTGATCGAGATGTTTGAGGATGGAGAAATGACCGAAGAACTTGTCAATATAGAAACGGGTGATGCAGAACAAGGCGCAACGGTGAAGATCTATGTCGACTAGAAAAAACCGGTTTGTGATTATTTCAATACGAATCAAATGGTTTCGTATGATCATAATATTTCCTTTAAGATGCTTCAACGAAATTGTTGAAGGCTTTTGTGATATATTATGCCTTTTTAAACGTATAAGCGAAAAAGCCTGCGCACATCTGTCTGCCATCGAAGCAGCTCTTTTGCTGGTCAAAAACTACGGGCCTTTAGATCTTGTTAATGTTAACGTTACTTCGCCTAATGCGCGTGTAAAAGTAAAGCTTTTATTGAGGTAAAAATATGCCAAAATTTCTATTAAGATATACGATTAAGGCGGCCGTTTATTATGCTGTGCTTCTTACGTTCATGGCCATTAGCCTATTGCCGCAGACGCCGCTGCACTCAGTTTTGGTAACCGCCGTAATACTCTCTGCAGTAAATACGCTGATCCGACCGGTACTCGTCGCCATCGCTCTTCCTTTTAACATCATTACATTTGGCATTGCAAGCATCTTCGCAAATCTGCTGACACTGGTGATCGCCAACGCCATATACGCCGGAATCACCGCAAGTGGTTTTTGGGTCATGCTGCTGACTGCATTCATCATTATGCTCGCTGACGATACCATCAGGGTATTGCGCAAGCCTATAAAAACCAAACGCATTGCCGAATAAAGACGGGATGTCTCCCGTCTTTATTGTTATCTTAGCTGGTTTGTTTATATTTTTTGACCTGTGTTTACAGCTTCTCGGCCTGGGCCGCAACCTTTTTCATTGACTCGAGCGCCTCTGCAGGCAGTTCGTCAAAACCACCCTTTTCGGTTGCCTTGGCTTCGATAAACCCAATTCTGTCCTTTATCCTCGCAACAAATTGCTTTTTATATTTCGGATCGGAAAAATCCGGTATAAATCCCTCAACCGGAAGGTAGCTCATACCCTTTATACCCATATCGTTAAACTGGGCCGTATCTTCAATAATGGCTTCAAGGCTGCCCAGCGTTGCCTGAACGGTCACCTTTTTATCCAAGAAAAAGCCCGTGTTAAAAATATAGCAATTCACACCCAGTTTTTCAAACAGCTCTTTAAACTTCTCATAATCGTTTTTGAGCGGATATGTTCTAAACGGATTTGCATATGGCTCTACAACAAGCGCATCCGGATCAACACCCGGAGCAAGCCTTTCTGCGCTCGTCCTCTTGGTAGCCAACGTCGCTCCCAAAGTTGATGCAAGGGTAGCATCGGATATTTTAACAACGGGCGGAAGTGTCGGGTCCTTCATCAGCCAAATAATCGCATTTACCGGTTCATGGAATACGTCTTCGCGGTTAGGGCTCCATAGCCTTGATTTCATCGCTCTACCGTTACCGTTTCTGATATCTTCAGTCACCAATACAATATTGCCATCCTCATCGAGAGTCGCGCCGTTGTTTTGAACCGTTACCAGATATTTGTTGTTCGGATCATCTGTCGGATAGTCCTGCGTCTTGTCAAAATAGGCAGGCTCGAGCGCGATAGAACTTTTGTCATCTGTTGAAATGATAAAAGCGTCGTCATGAAGAACTGTAATATCATATTTGCCGCCATGCTGCGCATGAGTGATTGTCGATTTGCCGCTGCCCGAAAGGCCAAACACGCCCACAACGTATTTTCTGCCGTCTTTTAAATTATACCGTTTTTGCCCGCCGTGGCACGAAGCATATCCGTGTCGGTTCGCAATGCCCCACGCAAGTGTAAGCGTACCTTTCTTATGCTCGCCGAAATAACGCATGCCAAGCAGTGCGGCACAGTTGTGTTGCGGATCAAAAAAGGTTAAGCCCAAAGGATGGTCTGGATGCGACCATGATGGATCCGAGAATATATATATATCCGACTCGTTTTCTATCACGCGAGAATCTTTATACATGTTATAGTATTGCTCTGTGATGTACTGAAAATTGAGAAGCCATGAATACATCACGTTTTCTTCTCCTTCCGGAATCAGCAAATGCGCTTTTACCATAAAGTCTTTATCAAGGCCAATATACGCCTGCGCATGATACATTATCCTAGAACGAGTCTGGTAAACAGCTTCGCGTATTTTACCTGCGTACTCTTCTTCATTGACACCGGGTTCTCCAAGTATGCGCCTTGCAGCTGCCGCACGTCCTTTGACATCACCGTCGTTAAACAACAATACCTTTGAATCCTTCGCAAGCCCGATTTTTTCAGGTTCGTATACCGGCACATTTGTCACGATTGTACCGGGAGACTCTGATGCCAGCTTATAGGCCTCTTTCAATGTCTGGACAGGGTACACGTTATTTCCCATAAATGCCGTTTCGATGGTGGCCTTTATACTAGAAAAATACGGGCTGTTCTTTTTAATTTCGCTCCATTTAAATCTTTCTCTTGTTGCCATGTTTCCTCCTAAAATTTATTTAAGATTATTTTTACACCCGCGGCGATAAAAATACCGCGAGATATTTTCACGGTTATGACGGAATCCGATCGATAACTTGCAAATCATCCCAAATCGTAATCCTTCCCAATTTAGACTATTCTATATAAAATCCGTTTTTCCTTTTATTTTATGAAATATTTTTTTTAAAATTCGTAGTTCTTGAGTTATCTTCAAATAATCCTTGACACTTAGAGTTTCCGCTCTTGCGTTTTCATCAATGCCTGCGTTTTTTAGGACGGCATCAACTTCTTTAATATCGAGACCAAAACTTTGCCTCAAGTTGCTTTTTATCGTTTTTCTTCTCATTGCAAAAAGACCCTTTACGGTGTTTAAATAGGCCCGGGCCTCTTCTCTATCATGCGCGTGCATCTTAAGCATCAACACTGTCGATAAAACATTAGGCTGAGGATAAAAGCACGAGTGAGATACGTTAAACAGTTTTTCCGGCGTTGCAAAGAATGCAACGGCCGCAGTAATTGCACTATAATGCCTAGTTCCGGGAACTGCGCATATTCTTTCCGCAACCTCTTTTTGCACCATTACGGTGATTCTTTTTATATTAAGATTTGACGAAATAAGCTTCATAATAGAAGAAGAGGTGATGTAAAAAGGAAGATTCGCGGCTACGTATAAATCGGCACCGTTAAACAATGGATTAAGGTTCTGCTCTAAATCCGCTTTTAAAAAATCTTGATGAAAGATCGTCAGGTTCCAAGCATCAGAAAGTGTATATTTAAGCGCTTCTACTAGACCCGCGTCTATCTCATACGCCACAACGGCTTTAGCCTTTTTAATTAACCTCGAGGTTAGCGCCCCAAGTCCCGGTCCAATCTCTAAAACGCACGCATTATCCGGCATTGCTGCCGATGCAATTTTGTCGGCAATATTGCCGTCTATCAGAAAGTTCTGCCCATATTTTTTCAGCGGCGCAATGCAATACTTATTCATTAGCGCCTTGACTACCTTAGGGGATGTTACATTCATTTCCATAGTTTTATCATACCATATTTGTTATTAAATATATTTAATTTATTTATAATGAACAGGGGTAAACAATAACCGATAAATTACAAATGGAAAAATTCTATTACTATTTTGTTACAAATGTTTGACACGAGGTGTAATTCAGTATATAAT
>JBMNOU010000029.1:0-23368 GCA_050943215.1 Christensenellales bacterium
AAACGATCCATATCTATCTTTGACCTCAAGCGTAATTATAACAAAAAATTGTATATATAACAAGAAGTATACATCTGTTCATAATTATTATTAATTCGCAAATATTTCTAATTAGCGATCTATTTTCTATGGTATAATTATACGAAACAAACTTCTAAATGGAGTATAACATGAGATATAAGGTGCTCGCCTGTAAGGCACTTTTTAGGGAAATCAGCCAGATTGCAGCACAGATTGATACCGTGCTAGATGTCACTTACTTAAGGCAGGAGTTGCATGATACACCGGATATATTGCGTAAAACTCTTCAAAATGAAATCGATTTGATCGATAACGAGGCGGACATGCACACAAATCGGCTTCGCTTCGGAAAAGACTTTGATGCAATACTCTTAGGATACGGTCTTTGCTCCAACGGCATAGCAGGGCTCAGTTCAAAAAAATACCCGCTTGTTGTACCACGAGCGGACGACTGCATAGCACTGTTCCTTGGGTCATATCAAAAATACAAAGAGTTTTTTGATATGCACCCCGGAACATATTGGTACAATGCCTCTTGGATAGAAAACGCGTATACTCCATCAGAAGCAAACCAAAATGCATTAATCAAAGAATATACCGAAAAATACGGTTATGACAACGCAATGTATATTTTGGAGACAGAGAGTACGGTCAAGAATTATAACATGGCTGCTTATATCGAGTGGAAAGAGCTTAATTTTCCATCTTATGAGCAATATACGAAACAGGCAGCAAAGTATTATGGCTGGCAATATGAAAAAGTCAAGGGGGACAGCGGCTGGCTCAAAGATTTCTTGACCGGAAATCATGACCAGCGTTTTGTTGTCGCTATGCCAGGCAAACAGCTGACTCAAGATTATACCGGCAAGATTATCACAACTTGCCACTATACAAGGAGCAAAGATGATCGATAACAAAGTATGTACTGGAGCGTGTTTGTTCGGGAAATGCCCTTATAAAACGTGTATCAAATATCAGCAGGGCAATATACATAAACCAGCCAGGGCAGATATGTCGATACTTACCAGCGGAAACCTGCCCAGAATGAAAACAGGAAAAAGTGGTTTCGGCATCGCCGTAGACATTGGCACGACAACCGTGGCTGCATATCTGTATGATTTTGAAAAGGGCGAATGCATCGACATCGCCAGCACTATTAATCCCCAGATATCTTTTGGGCTGGATGTGATCTCCAGAATCAAATATTGCAGGGACAAAAAAGGCGGCCTGTATGAGCTGCAATCCGCGGTCAGCACTTGCATCAACGATCTTTACGAAAAACTATGTGCCCAGCACGGTATCGGCATACTGCAGGTATCGGCAATATCTATCACCGGCAATACAACCATGCTACATTTGCTCGCGGCGGTCGATCCCTCTTCGATGGGGCATGCTCCGTTTGATGTATCAGATCACTTCGGCTACAAAATCAGAGCAGACCAAATCGGGCTGATTGGCCAAAGTAGTGTTTACCTGACGCGGTGTATAACAGCTTTTGTCGGTGGAGACATTACGTCCGCGATTCTTTCCTCAGATATGAGGCAAAATAGCGTATCCTTGCTGTTGGATATAGGCACAAACGGAGAGGTCGCGCTTCATGCACACGGAGAAATACTGGTTTCATCCACAGCCGCCGGGCCCGCTTTCGAGGGTTCTGAGCTTTCATGCGGCATGGCCGCGGTTTCAGGCGCCATCAACAGTGTATACGCGTTTGACGGAGCGATCCATACAACGGTCATAGGCGATAAGCCCCCGGCTGGTATATGCGGTTCGGGTGTGATTGACGCCATCGCGTTGATGAAAACCTCAGGCGCGATGGACGAGACAGGACGTATCAAGGATAGTCCGTATACGGTCATCGTCGATAACGCGCCTGCTTTTGTCGTAACAGAGGACATATATATTACACAGCGGGACATAAGGCGCATACAGACGGCCAAGTCTGCGATCGCAGCGGGTGTGCTAGCGCTGATACATAGCGCCGGACTTAAGCCAAAAGATATAACGCAGGTTTATCTCGCCGGCGGCTTTGGAAATTATATGGATGAAGAAAATGCTATAACAGTCGGGCTGCTAGCGGGTGAATTCAGGAAAATTATTAAAAATATTGGCAACGCAGCCGGTGTGGGAGCAGGAATGACTCTGCTCTCCGACGAATATCTTAATGAATGTAAGCGCATAGCGGATGCTTCGCGGCATATAGATCTTGGCACAAATGCTTATTTTATGGAAAAGTATGTGGATTGTATGATGTTCTAAGGAGGGAAAAATGACTAGAGTCAAAAATACTGCCGGCATATTGGGCATTGCCGGAATGTGCATTCTTTTGATTGCCATCATTGTTTCTATTATCGGTTACGAAGATGGCCCCTATTCGTTGTCAAACTGTTTCGTTTCAGAGCTTGGCCTTTATACCAGCGGATATATGACGATATCTTATGCACTGATATTCAATATTGGCATGATCGTCTCCGGCTTGTTATTTGCTGCTTTTATGGTTACTCAAGGCATTAAGGAAAATACGCAAATACATACGGTCATCGGCTTTTTCGGCACGCTGACCGGCGTTCTGATTGCGGCGCAAGGCGTGTTCACCCTCAACTATGTACAATATCATTATATCGTAACGACTGCCTTTTTCGTTTCATCCTTTGTGATGTGCGCATTGTATGTTGTGTCTCAGATAATGAACACAAACCGTGGTAAACTAAGCTTTACGAATATGATTGTTGCGTTTTTCGCTGGCGTCATAAGCGCCGTATATACTGGCTTTATGCTGACAGACGGTATGGCTCAGGTTTTAGCGCAAGATGCCGCAAAAATCAGCCGTCCTAGCTTTATGCCGTTTTCCGTGGTTGAATGGATAGCTTATCTGCTGGTCATGGCATTCTTTACGATCCTGGCCGTAGAAATGCTGCTGTTTAGTCATCGTTTAATCAACGCTGATGTTCATAATAAACTTCCAAAGCTAAAAAATTCACCAATAGCAGTCAAGGTCAGGCCGTCCTACATTAAGGATAAATCAGACACAAGAAATATTGAACTGTAGACGGCAGGAAAACTTAAGCAACAAAAAGCCCCAATAAAATCGGGGCCTTCTTTATTCTTCAGGATGTATATGTATCCATGTATTTCCGGGCCGCAGTACGATCTCACTGCCCTTGTCATCATAAAAAACCGTTCTGTCATTGTCCGATTTTCTTTCCCAGCTTCCTTTTACCAGTTTCCCGCCGATATAGATGTCCGCATTTCCGCTGCCTACCATCTTCCACAGCTTCCGGGTTTCGCTCACTTTAAATGTACTGTATTGTACGATAACGTTTTTAACAGTCAGCTGCGCGCCCGTTTCAGCAGACTTAAAAGGCTTGTCACCCATAAAACGCAGATATACATCGTTTTTAGGATCATACGTGTATGATATAAAATCCTCGTCTCCCGTGCACATTTTAAGTTTGATCTTAGATACGCCATCGCCTGGGTATGCAGCATTGCTGTCAAACAACCAATGTAGCGGTTCGGGGTTATAATTGTACAGCGCCTGTGCAAGAAGCGGGTTTCCCATCACGTTATGAGGCGCGCTAATGCCAGAAACGCGATAAAAATATTTGTTCCAGTGACCGCTCCATCCGTCCACATCAAACTTAATCTCATCATAAAGTTTGTGTCCGTAGAAACTATACTCGTCGTTCCTCTCAGCCGGTCCGGAACCCGCGCCGCCATAATGCATTAGCACCGAGTCCCATTCGTTCTGGATATATAAAAACGGTATCCGTGCGCTTCTTACAGGCATTACTTCTTCAGGGACATGATCTGAGTAAACACACAAAAAACGCGTAATATTCCCTTCAACGGTGAGCTCGTAAACCACATCGGCTGTCTGCAATCCAGTCTGCGGACGCACGCCCGGTGTATTCTCGATAATCACCATTACCGGTTTGTATTCCCCTTCAAAAGGCAGCCCGGTGGTATAAGATAGTGCCCGTTTAGGCGTCACGGTTGGCACAACCCCAGATTCAGCGTTATCGGCCTCTTGCGGCACTGTAGCCTTGGGCGACTGCGTTGCCGTCACATCGGGTCCTTTTGTTCCGCATGCAGTCAGCAAAAAGGCTAAAATCAGCGCCATTGCAACCATAACAATACGTTTCATATTCCCTCCTGATACAGACTATATTAAACGATACCATATCCTGTGTTATTAGATTTATATCTTTGCCATTGTTTCTAGATAGCATTAACGCTCATAGCAAAATTATTGTAGCATATACATACCAGACATAGCAATCAAAACAATGCTAAACGGTCGTGGTATTGCGCCATGTATAAACAGGCATTATACTGTTAATATGAAGAACGTAACGTTATGCGGTATTAACGCGAGATATTCGCACAGTAGCCTCGCGCTTTTGTGCTTAAAACATGCTGCTCCAACGAAGAAAATCACTATTGTTGAATTTAGCATCAATGACAGGATTGCCCAAATTGTCGAGTGCATCATTCGCACGAAACCAGATGCCGTTGGTTTCTCGTGTTATATATGGAATATTGAGTATGTATTGAAGGTAGCATCAACAGTAAAAAAGATTTTACCACAGTGTTTGATTATCCTAGGCGGCCCCGAAGTATCTTATGACAGCCGGGATATCATGAAGAAATATGATTTTATAGACATAACCATACAGGGCGAAGGGGAGATTCCATTTGCGTATTTTATCGAACGGTTTGAAGCGAATAAGAGTATTGGCGATATGCCTTCCGCCTGTATAAGAAAAGGATGCAAGATCATATCAAATGCCGCCGCACCGCCGTTTGATTTAAGCCGCATGCCTTTTATGTATGCGGATCTTGATGTATATAAAAATAAAGTCATCTATTATGAGACAAGCAGGGGCTGCCCTTTCAGGTGTGCTTATTGCATGTCGGCCAACGAAACAATGTCTTTTCTCCCGCTTGAAAGAGTCAAAGCCGAACTTGATTACTTTATGCGGGCAAATGTCCGGCAAGTAAAGCTGGTGGACAGAACGTTCAACTTTCCGTCCGGGCGGTTTTTTGAGCTTATTAGAACTTTGATTGATTTATCCGAGAAATACCCGCAGTCATCAACAAATTTTCATCTCGAGATTTCAGCGTCATTGCTTGAAGACAGAGCCATAGCGCTTTTAAAAGAAGCGAGAAAAAATTTGATACAGCTCGAGATCGGCATTCAGTCTACAAACCCCGAGACACTGAGAGCCGTCAGCCGCAGCCATGATATGCAAAAGCTGCTTTTAAACACACAGATGCTATGCAGCATGGACAATATACATACCCACATAGACCTGATCGCCGGGCTCCCGTACGAGTCCTACGATACCTTCAAAAAATCGTTTAATGACGCATATATGCTAAACCCGGATACGCTGCAGCTTGGCTTTTTAAAAATGCTTAAAGGCTCGAATATCCGAAAAATAGCGCATCAATATGACATCGTTTATAGCGAATATCCCCCGTATGAGGTTTTGTCGACTCATTTGATATCGTATGAAGAGCTATCAATGCTGCACCGGATCGAGCATGTTCTAAATATGCTTTATAACCATCAATATTGCAGAAAAACGCTTGCATTGCTGATCCCCGCGTTTTATGCACCGTTTGATTTTTTTGAAGCGTTTACGCTTTATGCAGATAAGAAAGGATATTTTGAACAGCCGCAAAAGGCAAGGGCTGTCTTTGACTTGCTTTATGAATTTGCGTTACATGCCCAAGCCATCGATGGAGAATGTTTAAAAGAAGCGCTTTCTTTTGATTGGCTGTGTCTTGAAAAGTCAGAATCCTGGTTACAGCGCATCGGAGCATCGTATGCTGATAACGATAAAATAATAATACGCCGGTTTTATCGGAACAAGAAAGCGATCCAAAAATATTTACCCGCATACATGCATTTGCTGCCAAAAGAAACCGAAAAACGCTGCCTTATTTATGTATTCAAATATCTGTTTAATACACATACCCCCGTGCTTTTTGATTTTGGCAAAAAAAGAGATGATCCGGATTTTGTTCAAAAGATAGATGCTCAGTATTGGATTGGGGATAATAATACAACGGTAAACAATAAAAGATTAAAATAATATCAAAGCGGATAAATTAAATCATTATTTTTATCATACCAATAGCTAAATACATTGTTCATGAATATTTTTTAAGATGTAAATAATCCCATGAATTTAGGGTTTAAATCATTGTTCGGTCATATTTTCGTTAAATTATATATATATATGTTAAAGAGCATTATCTTCAAAAAGAGAGGTTGAAAATATGAAAGTACAAAAATCATCCTTTAAGACGGAAACGGCATGCGATACAAAAATAAGCGAAAGCCTTGTTGAAGGGAAGCTTTCCGTTCCTTCTGAAAAAGCAGACATTGAACGCATTCTTTTTGTCCAGGGCAAAGTGCACGTCAATACGCAGCCGGCAGACGGCAAAGTGTTAATGGACGGAATCGTCAAATTTAACGTTATCTATATCGATTCTAACGGCGGGGTCGATTCGTTCGAATCATTATCGCCCTTTAGACACTCGGCTGAGTTTAAAAAAGCCGGAGTCGGCATGAACGTCTATTCAAAAGGATATATCAGAGAGGTCGAGCATTCTGTTGATGACAAGCGCACAGTATATGTTAAGGGCATCGTTTCGATGAGCATCAGGGGAAGCGTAATGGACAGTTACGATGCAGTAAGCAAAGCCGAATCTGATGATATGCAGGTTAAAATGCACAAACGGCGTCTTGCAAGCACAAAAGAATTTAAGAGAGAAACAGCAATGGTCAGAGAAGATATCCGCATACCTCAGAGCATGCCGAGGGCGGAAAAAATACTCTGTAACGACGCATATGCAGTGGTCAAATCCATTAAAACAGAAGATTTAAAAATCATTGTTGAAGGCGAAATAAAAATGATGATACTCTACCTCTCTGAAGACAAAAATGCGCCCATCCAGCACTTTTATGAGTCGCTGCCTTTTGGGGAAATATTCTCTTCTGAAAATGTATTGGCGGACGATATCGTGATGGCAGATGCAGATATGTATGATACAAGCGTCGATATTGCTGAAGACGAAGGTGATATTCTGCGATTGTATGCGAAAATCGATATTATAATTGACGCAAAAACGAATGCCGACATTGAATACATGGAAGATGCCTATTCTCTTAAGAGAAAGCTCAATATAAAATATAAAGATTATACATATCAGCATATGGCACTATGCGGATGCGTCAAGGCCATCGCAAGATGTACAATAGCCGTGCCCCAGACACACCCAAGCGTGTCAAGAATCGTCTGTATGAAAGCTTCTCCCGTTATTGTCTCAGCCACCCCAAATACAGACCGCGTTTATCTGGAAGGGCTGATGATGTTTACAATATGCTACGCATCTCCCGAAGGGCTGCGCAGTTATTGTGGAGAAACTCCTTTTGAAGCCGAAGCCCAGATGGAAGGTGTTATAAGCTCGCATCAGGTTGACGTTGCCGCAGAGGTTGAATATTGCTCTTTCGAGGGCGCGGGCAGAGATATCAGTGTCAAATTTATGATGGATATTGAGATAAGGGGTTATTCGAAAAACAACCTGCGGATTGTCTCCGATCTGGAAGACACAGGAGAAAGCACAGCTGTTAAAAAAGGGATAACGATTTACTTTGCGGATGAAGGAGAAAGCGTTTGGGATATTGCGAAACGTTATTCTACGACACTCGATACCGTGAAGAAGTTTAACCCGGATATCGGCGACAACGTAAAACAGGGCCAGAAGATATTGATCATGAGTTAGTACTACGTTTTTGTCTGCCGACAAAACCTTGGTCTAAAACCGGCATCGTTTTTTAGGTGTCGGTTTTTTATACATTAGCGGTCCTTTTACAATCGGTGCATAGCGTCAAAAATTTCTTCGCGCATAATACGTATATCCATACACATGCTTTTACCCGTCTCAATCAACCGGTCGCTCAGTATCGAAAAAGATACGGTACATCCTTTAAGGTCTACTAACATAATCATTGCAAAATAATCCTGCAGCACCGTCTGGCTGATATCCAGTATATTAACGCTATGTTCGCTTAAAGTTTTGGATACGCCCGAAATAATTCCCGTTTTGTCTTTTCCCGTTACCGTAACAATCGCTTTCATATTTTTCCTGCCTTTGCACCTATTTTTTGATATACCCGCCGTTGACCACCCTTACATCGTTGATAGTAATAACCGCATTGGTTAGATTCGATTTAATAACCGATAAGGCAGCGGGTATACGTTTCCTTTTCAGATGAAGAATCAGTATTCCCCGTTTGCCGCTTTTCCCTTCACCTTCTAGTACCGTTACAGCAAAGTTGTTGCTACGAAGTGTCTCAGCCAGATGTCTGGTTTCGTCTTCCTCGGAAACTATGACTTGTATCGAGCAAAGCCCGAATGCCAGCTTACCCTCCAGCCAAGAACCGATGAAGTTACCTATCGCAAAAGCCAGCGCAAATACAAAACATCTTAATATATCCTCTTTAAAACCGACAAGAACAGTGCCTGTCACTATCAGCCATATAGACACTTCAAAAAAAGCAGTAACAGACCCTTTTAGCCGTTCTCCCCGATTGATCAGTACAATCCGTACGGTGGATACGGTTACCTCAACAATCTTCCCGAAAAAGATAAATAAATAGACCCATAAACTGGGGCGTGATAAAAAATCCATACACCTCTCCTATTTTCCTGCATTGTATCTTAAATGCTTATCTTATACAATACTTCATTTATTTTCTGGGAAATGAATTTTATCGGTCTAAAAACAACCTTTATACTGGCCATTGGAAAATTATTATTCTCCCCTTTTTAAACAAGAACGATGCCAGCTAACCTATAATCGCAACCTCTCCGGTATAGCCATCAAGGCTGATCACATCGCCCGTTTTAATGACTTGTGTGGCAAAAGGCACATTTGAGACAAGCGGCAACGCATACTCTCTTGCCACAACCGCTCCGTGGGAGAGCGCAGAGCCCACCTCGGTTACAAGGCCGCCCAGCATACAATAATACGGTGACCAGCCTATATCCGTAAAGGAGGCAACCATGATCTCTCCTTTCTGAAGCATGTTTGCTTCTTCTACGTTTTTTACAACCCTGGCTTTGCCCGTCGCCTTTCCTCTGCTGATTGACGAACCTGTAAGCACGGTACTGCCGTTTCCCATGCTAAAATTATTTGTTAACGGCCGGGGTATCCCCACACATATTTCATCGAACTTAAACTGCTTTTGCTCTTCTAATACCCGCCGTCTTGCCAGCGCTTTTTTTATCAGAGACAGCTCATTTTTCTGTATGAGCTGTATAATTTCTTCATGCGTCAGAAAAAAAATCAGATCGGCATCCGGCAATGCGCCGTTTTGTTCAAGCATATACGCAAGATGCCGGTAAGCTGTTTTAAACCTGTCAAGCGCTTTGATGCTCATCGATTTGGTAAACTCCCTGCAAACGACGCCTCTTCGTGCCTGCCCGATAATATAGCGCAGTATTAGGCGCAGAAAACTTTTCCGGCCTTTGAGCACGGCTTCAATGTTCTTATCCACCATCTTTAGTTTGGTCTTCTCGTCTGCACCTGTTGCAATGATTGATTTAAGATAGTTACAAAGACTCAATTCGTCCATGTGCCATGACATGCTTCGCATTTCGGCCTCACGAATTGCGCGGTGGCCATGACGTTTCATGAAAGCGTCTAAAGCCTCCCGGCTTTTAGGGCCGCACTTTTTGACATAAACGGCCAGCTCCTCGGCAGTATACCTTATGACATCAGGGTTTTCGCTCATCAGCGCTCTTGCCACGTACCTAAGCGATCGTAATATATCCACGCTCTCTATGCCGTCAATGTCCTCAAGCAAACCCGCGAGCTTTGATTTGGCATCATCTACGCTATATCCTTCACCCATCAATATCAGGAAGATTGCGCTGCTCATCGACCCCGAGTATGCAGACGTAATGTAATGCAGCCAGAAAGCCTCGTCTAAGATGTAAAGCCTGTTTGATATCTCCTTAATCTGTTCCCCGGCTGTTTTACACAGTGGTATATAGGCCGCTTCGGCAAGTTTATTAATCTTCTTACAGGCACGGCCTACGCCAAGAAGGATGCCAAAATATTTTTTGGCGTTATTGATCTTGTTTATTTTGGTAACCTGCGGCACAGGCGGCTTAGGTGTATCCTCTAGTATCTGGCCGCAAAGGCTTAGCTCAACGCCCTCGCGGGTCGCACCGATAACGTGATCCGCTATAGCATATAATGCGGTTATATTGATAAAAAGATGGTTGCCGAAGTTCGTGACACAGCTTCCCGGAGGAACGTCATCAAAGCTCTTTGCAGCACCTGCCTTGACGATCATTTTCCTCATGCCGAAATCAATACTGGCGACACTCGTCGAAAGAGACAGCGGCGTTACGGCGCCCGGCAGCATCTCGCCCACATTGCACGTTGTGAGCACACTTTTGGATGTGATATCTTTCGCATCCAACTCAAAAGCGTCTGTTTCCTCTGTAACCGTTATCGGCCGTGCCTGAAGCCAATAAAGCAGGCCGTCCTTAACGGCCCACTCAGTATCAAGTTCGCAACCAGCCTCACTGCTTGCTTTTTTTGCGCCTGCCGCAATCTCGCGAATCATCTCCGCGCTTAAAAGCGAGTCTCCTTGAACATGAAGGGTATCTTTGGGTACGAAATACGTATGCGCTTCGGCCTTTCCGGATACAAGTTTTTCACCGAGACCCTCAACAGCCTCGATCAGTATGCCGTCCTTATTGCCCGGATGCTGCGTAAAACAAACGCCAGAGATATCCGCATCGATCATCTGCTGCACAATTACGCACATCTTTTCACTCTTTGCACCAGAAAAATATGACCCATAGCTTTTTGCCGTTTCGCTGTTAAGAGAAACAATGCAGTCCCTAACCGCTTTTTTGACAGCGTTTTTGCCTAAAATATCCAGATACGTGCTGTACTGTCCTGCGCCTGAGAAATCTGCGCCATCCTCGGACGTAGCGGAGGAACGAACGGCTACTGTTTTAAGGCCGCTGTTTTCATAATAATCACCCGTTATCTGTATGCAAAGGTCGCTATCTATATCGGCTGCAACAAATCCTTTAGGAACATTAAGCCCACACCGGCTTAACAGGCTGAGGCCCTTTGCTTTGCCGCCAACGTTAGCGGTTTTTGGTATTTTACCTAGTTGATATATAACCATTTTGCACCTCCGGTCAGGCATATCTCGAGGAGTCGCCGTTCCATCCGAACTCGAGTACGCCTCTGCCTTTTACGCCATTCAGATCGAAAGTGCCGATCCCCTCATATATCGTGTATCTGCCTTGGCTAAACGGAAAAATAAACTGCATTTCCCGGCTGCATTGGATGTTTAGAGAATCTCCGTTAAGCAGCCTGACCCGGTATGTAAAACTTTCGGGAACAGCATTCGGTACGATATCACCCAGCACCTTAGCCGTATCGATGCACGCTGTTCCTTTGTCCGACACAAAATATCCCGTCTGCAGTTCGCGCAGTATGGGGTAGCTGACCATATTCGCGTTTAAATAGCTGCCGTCTTCAAGAAGCGCCATCAGCCAAAAATGCCTGTTCATATAGCCCCAGTCCCGTTTTCCGAAGGAATGATCGCGCATTGCAGGCAAGGATAGATCAATGCTGCTCTGGCCGATAGACAACATACCTTTAATTACGCCCGGTTGTTCGTAATGGACCTGATCGTTTTCGCGCAGCTCCCTGAAAAATGCTTTGCTCCATTTTTGCTGTGCGATCGCTTTGGCTAGTATACGCGAATCAAGATGGTGCCCAAATTCGAATATATCACCTGTTGATGAAAACGTTCCGGTAAAGCGGGCCTTGCGTAATTTGCCTGACGATAATTCCCTAAGATCTCCGTCATAATGAAAGGTTAACGCTCGGCCTGGCTCTTTGCATTTAACGCCTGCCGACATATCATCTTCGATACAGAGCTGGTTTTCGTTGACAAATGCGTTCCCGTCCGCATCTTTATACGCAAACCAGATTTCGGTTTTGTTTTTACCTCTTTTCGCATACCGGAATAAGAGGCTGTTACCGCTTAGATCATGGCCGGAAAAATAATGGCTATTATTTTGGTTGTCATCGGCATCGGGAGGAAGTGAAAAATGTTCCGCAGCGTCTACAATAAATGGATAGGAAAACATGCGCTTATCAAGGCTGCGCTGAATAAACGCGGTCTTAAGCCGTTTCTTGAGGTTCATTTTTTAATCTCCAAATAATAAACAGATGATTTCACTGGGAAATATAAATATTTTTCCCTATTTTTATTATATACGTGTTGTATAACAATATCAAGAATATATAATTCCGCTGGTAAAAATGAAAATAAAAAAGAAAGATTTCTCAAAGAAACAGCCGTACGTAAACGCAGGCTGTTTCTTTATGCTAAATCTAAAATTATGCGCTGCAGACTTTTAGCGCGATGTCGGATGCCGATGCCGCATCAGGCGCATAATAATCGGCGCCTATTGAATCCTTATAGTTCTCAGTTACAGGGGCACCGCCCACCATGATAGTAACCTTGTCTCTGATACCCATTTCTTTTGCCTTTTCAACCACTTCTTTCATTGCCCCCATGGTCGTCGTTAACAATGCGGAGCATGCAATAATGTTGGCATTCTGATCGATAGCTGCCTGTATAAAAACCTCGGGCGAAACGTCTGTTCCAAGATCGATCACTTCAATGCCTTTTCCTTCAAACATGATCTTAACAAGGTTCTTGCCGATGTCATGCAGATCGCCTTTAACGGTTCCCATGACCGCTTTGCCTGTCGCTTTGACATTTCCGCTTGCCAGCACCGGCTTTAATATTTCCATACCGGCATTCATAGCTCTTGCTGCGATCAGCACTTCAGGGACATAGACTTCGTTGTTCTTAAACTTTTCGCCAATAATCGACATACCGGAAAGAAGCCCCTCTTCCAATATCTTGACCGCATCCTCTTTTTCTTCCAACGCTTTTGTTACCAATTCCTTTACCTTGGGCGCTCTGCCTTGTTGCAGACAGGAACTGATCTCATCAAATATGTTCATCTTTTACCTCCGCTTTGTTATTTATTATTCCCCGTTTTTCACGGTATCGGCCCGGCGTTGTGCCGGTAAGCTTCTTGAACACCTTGGAAAAATAGCTCTGGTCGTCAAATCCGCACAGATACGCCGTTTGTGAGAGCGAAATATCACTCTGCTTCAAAAGGATTTTCGCATTGCGGATCCTAACCTTGTTAATATAAGATGTCAGGCTGAGGCCTTTTTCTTCTTTGAACATGCGGCTTAAGTAAGAAACGCTGAACGCCACATGCTCGGATATATCATTCAATGATATTCTTTTCATATAGTTGGCATTGATATATTCCATAACCTTTTGTATTGTATCCGTATGCTTTGTATCCGGAGCCGCAAACACAAGTCCGGTAAAGCTTGAAAGCATGCCCGAAAGCCATACGCTAAGATCATCGAGGTTGGTGAAACGGGTGATCTCGTTAAGGTAGTCCCTATTCAATCCGAAGATACGGCTCGGTTCTGCACCGCCCTCGATCGCAGCCCTTGAAAGCAGTACCAAAAGCTCTGTCACCCTTGTCTTAATCACCGAAAAATCGGCGCCGGCCGAGAAGAAAATAGCACCAAGTATCTCGTTTAGCGCACGCTGAGCCGCCGCCTTTGCGCCTGATGATATATACTGCTGAAGCTGCTTTTCGGTATCCAAAGGGTATATATAAGTCCCCTTGCTAGTTTTTATATCTTCGATAGCGGAAAAAATCTCATTATATCGCGCACTTGTCTGCTCAAGAATACGCAGATCCTCACTGTCTCTGTGTTCGGCATATGCCGTAATCATAAACAACATATCCGCAAGGGATGTAACGCGACACGGTTCAATATATGGCAGCTGTTTTGCAATCGCCGCTATGTCTTTTGTGTTTCCTGCAAACATTCCGGAAAAGTCATCTTCCAAAAAATCTTTTTCTTCGACCATTAAAAAAGGTCCGGCAATAAGTCCGTAGGTTAATACGCCTTGTTTTAACCCCGGCGCTGCAATAAAGGCAGCGCCGCTGGGACACAAAAACTCATATTTTCCTCCCCAGCGTTCAGATTGGTAGATTGCGTATTCCATCAGGTTTTCGCAACTTGCCCGGCCGTTTTCCCTTTTTTGTTTGTCATAACAACCATTGCAAAAAGCACAGCCGCCGCCTGGCAAGATATTCTTGCACGCCATATCTACTGCAAAGCAGTTTATCCCGACAGCATTTCCAAAGGTATGCGTCAATGAAAGCGCCGTATCGAGCTTGCCCATGTTTCACCGCCAACCTATTGCAATTATCGTTGTTATATTATCATTATTTTATACTCGTTAAAAGGTCGTTGTTTTTAGCAGCATTGTTTCTCCTCATTCGTCATGCGTTTACGGTTCCCTCTCAATATTAAGCCTTAAGATATCCTCTTGGCGCATTTATCAATTTTATTGATAAATATAATATCCGCTCCTTTAAGCTGTTTTCCGAACAAATAGTTAGTCTCATTTTGAAAGTGACTTTCCTGATCCATCATTTTAAGCCCTAGCCTTTGGTCAATAATCACAAGCTTCGGTGAAAGCTAAAATACATCTGCATGTCTTAACTGAAACGGCCTGAAGATTGTGGCGATAAGATCGGTAACTTCCAACTGCTCTGCTAATATTATATCAGGAAGTTCTTTTGTAGCAAGCGCATTGACCATTCTAACAAATTTATCAAAGTTATAGGAACAAAGGGGAGCCTACGTTTATATAGTATATCGTATTAAGAACACGTTGCTGTAAATCCATTATCATATCCTTAACAACTGATCTAGGAATAATTATAGTAGACAGTTTGACTGACGGTATAGTACATTCTTTTTATTTTTTGTATTATTAAGGAATTATGAATTTATTTAAACATTTAAAGCGTTTGATTTAAAATATTAGATGTACTTGACGCCAAGTATACTCTTTGCTATACTGTCAATGCTCTGGAGAGATGTCTGAGCCTGGTTGAAAGTGCCGGTCTTGAAAACCGGTGTTGCGCAAGCAACCGTGGGTTCGAATCCCACTCTCTCCGCCAAAATGCAAAAACCCAAATAGATTCGTTCTGTTTGGATTTTTCTTTTCACCAGCTTTGTGCTAATAGATCATTGGTAAGCGTATAATAAATGATACAAATACTCTTAGGCTCTTGCAAGAATATAGCAAAAGGAAGTCAGAGATATATCCAGCAACGGCGTTCTTTGGCCTTCATACCCTTCTTCTTTATACTTTTTTACGAGTGGGTACAGTGTAAGCCAATAACGGAAATACACCAGGGATAAAACAATCAACACAAAAATTGCCGGGCCACCGAAAATGGCCGCGACAAGATCAAACCTTCTTTACATTTTTCTTTTATCTCCGAAAAAAAACAAAGCCAATGTGCCGGGGCCTGTGTGTGAGCCTATGACGGTTCCCACGCTGTTAATTAAAACCCTTCCGGAGAGATGGGGGAAAGTTGTTTCGACCATTTCGGCCACAGTCTTGGCATCTTCCAAGCACGCAGAATTTGATATAAAGCACTTTCCACTGTAATTAATACTGCCAAGAGCATGCTCCAGCATTTTTTTCACAATTTCCTGTATCACTTTCTTTTTTGACCGGATCTTCTCCCGCAGAATTAATCGCCCGGCAGCGTCCATATTTAAAAGCGGGCAGATTTTTAAGAATGTACCAACTACACCAGCCGCTTTTGAGATTCTCCCTCCTTTTATATACGAGGATAGATCTGTGGAGAAAAACCAATGATGAATAAACAGCTTGTTTTTTTCCGCCCACTCAAAAGCCTGTTCAAAGGTTGCGCCATTGTCGCGCATATCTGCAAGCATGTCCATAAAGAGCCCATAACCTGAAGATGCTCCTAAGGAATCCACAACCTCTATTCTGCGGCCCGGGTACTTCTCCAAAAGTTCAAGCTTGGCGGCATTGGCTGAATTAAAAGTTCCGGATATGCCCGAAGATAAGCTGACATGAATAATGTCTTTTCCTTCCCTTAAAAACGGTTCAAAAAAATTCCTAAATTCTTCTACATTAACCTGAGATGTTGTCGGTTGCGAACCAGCTTGCATTTTTTTATAAAACTCGTCGAAAGGCATTGATTTTCCCAAGTCGTCAGGGTATGTTTTTCCATCCATGTTAAAATGAAAGCATACATAAGGAATGGATCTTTTCCTAAAATATTCGTCAGTCATATCTGCCGTTGAACAGCAGGTCATTACATATTGGTCCATCTTTATTCTCCCATCAAAGTAAAGTATAATTATTCTTTCAGCGTTATAGGGGTGCTTACTTTTATTAAGCGCCGAACTTACCATATACCAAAGTATCTGTTTAGTCACTCTATAGAATAAGTACAGGCACTCTACCTATTATTATCTCAAAGTAGAGGAAATTGCAACATCTCTACTGACGGTAGAATTTTAAAATTTGCCAATCTTTAATCAAATTGATTGTTACCTATCAATATGTTATACTCATAAAAGTTGTATGAGGAGGTCCTTTTAAGCCTTATGGTGGATTTGAAGACTGTTATTGCAACGAATATTACTTATTTGCGCAAATCAATGAATTGGACGCAGATAGAACTTGCCCAAAAAATAAATTATTCGGATAAGGCTGTCTCCAAATGGGAACGGGCAGAGTCGATTCCAGATATAATTGTTATAAAAGAAATTGCTGATTTATTTAATGTTTCGGTGAATTGTTTGTTGGAGGCAAAACATATTGAAAACGAAGGTGGTGTCGGCATCATTCCCAAGCAAATAAAACGTAACCACCTCATTATCGCGCTGCTATCCGCTTCGCTCGTGTTTTTGATAGCCACAATCGTATTTGTTTTTTCAGAATTGTTTCAGATTCAACTAAACAAGCCCATGTGGATGGTATACATGTATGCCCTTCCGGTTGCGTTCATTGTTTTGCTAGTGTTTAATACTATTTGGGGAAAGCGTATTGTTAATTTTGCCATTATTACATTGCTTGTATGGAGTATTCTAATGGCCATTTACTTATCTTTTCATGTGAGTAATATCTGGCTTATCTTTATAATTGGCATCCCGGCGCAAATTATTATATTGTTGTTTGCAAAGTTAAAACCTAAACGTAAATGACTTAAGTATCATTTATGCAAATGGTAAAGTTGAAACGGTTGCCATTACCCTTATATTTATAAAACGCAAACCTAACAATTTATCATCTTTACCTTATTTATAACATATTGGCCTGATCATAACAGAACACTCTCTCTGCCAAAATATAGGCCGTGCCACAGCATAAAAGATCCGCAACAGTCAAGCAGTTGCGGATCTTTTTATATCATCCCATTGTTTCATTAAGTACCCTTAGATAATGATTGGCCTCTCTTAATACATGGTCACTCAGCAATGGTATTATGATCGACCGTATTTTACACGAGAGAATGCCGTTTGTACCCTGGTCTTTGTAATTTCTTATGTTTTCCGTTGCGTTTTTGCTTCTCATTGTAACGTCAGTTAATGTTTGCGTTCTGCCTCGTGCCACCTCGGCTTGCCTCATCAGCCTTTCAAACTGAACAGACAAAGCTCTGGCCTGATTCTTTAACGCTTTTTCGGTTGGGTCAAGCTGTCCGTCAATGAATTCTACATGTTCCCGCATAATGTTATTCCAAAAAGATTCTTCTTCTGCTAGCTCATGCGGGCCTAATGTTAAATCTCGGGCAATAAGGGTTTCCAGCATCATGATGTAATGGCTGGCTTCCCGAATGAGATGATCAATCATTAGCGGGTAATTTTTTGTGATGATATTGCATGCCAAAACATCTTTTCTTATTCTTTCTTTAAATCGCAGTAGCTCTTGAGTTAGCCTGATTGCGTTCTGATTAAGCTGGTCTGCCCCAATCTGCATTGTTACGGGAGGCATCAAGGTACCTCCAACATTATATTCTTCTTCCGTTAATTGAATGTCAATCGGTATGCCGGTAAAATATTGTGTCTGTCGTTCAGCTTCCTGCGTATACCTTGTAAAAAGCTCTCCAGACGACATCACGGTACCGCTCACATAACCCTTCGCCAATTGTATTGTCTGCCGCATCAGTTCGTCTAACCGGATTCTTAAATTCTCGGCTTCGGTTGCAAGTGGTTTGTCCTTAGGCATGAATCCAAGCTGAAGAAACAGTGCATGTTCTTTCATGATGCGCAAAAAGAATAAATTAAGTTCGAGCGAATCCTGTATATATAAGCTACTTTGCGCCACGAAAAATACCTCCTTTCATATAATTACTTTATCATATGAATCATTTGTGTTATTTGCCCATCTATAAGCCAGAGCACATTGGATCGTTTGTTTTCGCAAGCCTGTTTTGGCAGCAAAGATTTATATTGGCGAGTATAAATTTGTTTTTCTAACAAAAACTACAAAATAACCATACTTGAGGAGCTTTTTATGGAAAAAGAGAGGCAGAACAATACCCAAAGCATCAATAATATAGATGCACTGCTTTCCGGCGAGCTGACTTCAGATAACTTAAAAAAGATTTTTTCTGAAAGCACCGATATTGTAAACAGAAATATCATGATAAAAAATCAATCGGATTTAAGCATTACCCTTTTTTACGTTGATGGCATGGCCAATCAGAAGATCATCAACGATAATATTATTTGCCCGCTGACCGCAAGTAAATGGTATGAGAATTGTACAACACTCTCTCAGGCTTTTAGCCTTTCTTTGGACGGTGCACTTGATGTTTCATTCATTAAGGGAACACAAAGCACTAAAGAAGCGGTTGAGGCAATCCTTGTTGGTAATACCATTTTGGTTTTTGACAAGCTAAAAAGCGCAATCATAATGAGTACAATTGGTTTTGACAAAAGGGCCGTTTCCACTGCAATGGAAGAAAACACATATAGATGCGGTAAAGACGGTTTTGTTGAAACGTTGCGTATGAACACAGCTGCACTGCGCAAAAAGATCAAAAATCCTAATCTTTGCATTAAAGAAATCACCATTGGAAAACAAAGCAATACACGCATATGCATTGCATATATGCAAAACATATGCAATGAGATGTTTATTGAAGAAATCAAAAAACGTATTGCAAAAATAAACCAGGATAAAGCCATATCAATAAGGGATATCTATTCTAACGTGGTCAAAGAAAAATATACACCATTTCCAATAGCGACAGTCACCGAAAAACCAGATGTTTGTTGTATGAGTTTGCTCGAAGGGAAAGTCGCTGTTATCGTTGACGAACTGCCGTACGCTCTGGTTCTTCCGGCGGTCTTCGGCGATTTTTTTCAGTCTTCTTCGGATTATGGAGACAATTTTCTTGTTGCATCATTTTTTAGGATCATACGGTATATATGCTTTTATGTATCGATTCTTCTGCCTGGCTTTTTTGTCGCCGTTACGGCTTTTCATCCTGAAATGATCCCTTATAGTTTGGCCATTAAGATTGCAGCTTCAAGGACAGGCACACCATTTAGTATGATCTTGGAAATACTAATCATGTCATTCGCTTTTTTTGTGCTGATTCAGGCCAGCCTGCAGCTTAGCCGGGCAATCGGAGCGACCATTTCGATTGTGGGCGGCCTCGTACTTGGTCAGGCAGCCATTACCGCCGGTATTGTTTCACCCGCCGTCATTGTAGTGGTTGCCACAGCCGCGATATGCTCCATGGCGATTCCCGACAAAGAAGTCAACTCGGCGATCTGGCTCTTTCAACTGTTATGTACGCTATGTAGCGCATTTCTGGGTTTAATGGGGGTGGTCCTAACGCTGATAATATTATTTTTTATGCTCGCAAAGCTCTCACCGCTTGGCGTTCCGTATCTTTCCCCATATACTACGTCAGGTGATCTGCAGCTTGCCGATTCGATTGTCAGGTTTCCCAGTAATTTGATCAAAAAAAGACCTCTTTACCTCAAGCCCAAAAACAAACGGAGGAAACGCTAGCATGAAAAAGGTTTCTTTATTGCTATTGATACTATTTGGTATGCTTAGCGTACAGGGGTGTTCTTTTCCCGAACAATATCCCATTGAGGATACACAAAACATCCTGGTGGCAGGGCTCGATATTGACGGCGAGAATGTTGTCGTTACAGCCCTTGTCGATACAATTAAAAGCGGCAAACCCGGCGAAGAAAAAATTGAATATAAGCTATATAAAACAACCGGAAAAACAGTATTCGAAGCAAAAAGAAATTTTCATACCTATACAGAAAAACGTGTCGCATGGTATCATACAAAATATCTCGTAATCGGCGAACAGGCCGCTAAAGAAGGGCTTGATAGGTTGCTTAACTATTTTATCGAAGATAACCAGCCAAGGATGCTTTTCCGGCTGATTATCGCAAAAGGAATGACGGCAAATGATTTTCTTCAACAATCAAATATCCAGCAGGCAAGTCTTGCCGACAACATTGATACATTGTTTGAGGAATCTGCGAGAACAGGAATGTCCCGAGAGATCCATATCATCAATTATGTCTCATTTCAAGGAATACCTTGGCAAAGTATCTATATTCCCACAATAGAGTTATTGCCAAATCCAGATCAGCAAAAAAGCGCAGGGCCACAGCAAAGCGGACCACAAAGCAGCGGAGGGCAGCAAAAAAGCCAAACAATGCTAGTCAAATTGGAAGGTTTTGCACTGTTTGACGGAGATAAACTGGCCTGCTGCCTTGATGGCAATTCGGCAAGGGGATTGAATTTTGTTAACAACGATATCAAAAGCGCAGGTATTAGTATTAAAGACCAAAAAGGCTGTGATGTTGCGCTAGAAATCATGGAAAGCAAAGCAAAGATCGTGCCAAGTTTTAAGGATCAACTATCCGCCAATATTGATATCAGCGTCAAGGCCAATCTAGTTGAGTATCAAGGAACGATAGATATTTTTGACGAAAAAAGTATAAAATACTTAGAACAGCAGCTAAACGTGTTTATACTCAAAGAAATCGAACAGGCTATCCTAACTATGCAAGAAAAACACACCGATACAATCTGGATGGGAGACACCTTTTATCATAATAACCCAATAAAATGGCAGGATATAAAAGGCGATTGGAAACAATTATTTACAGACCTTAAAATAACTATCAAAGTCAGCTCAAATATTATTACGACATATAGACTGACAAATGCTGTAAATCAGTAAGGGTGGTGTTATATGATTTATATATTATGCATATTTATTATAATTTCTTTTTTTGAAGTGCGTTTTTTAGTTAATAATAAAGAGAAAAAAGAGATGGCCATATACATCATCCTAACAGCCATTGTCATATTTCTTTCCGTATATATGATGCTTTTCCCTGATTATATTGGCTTCTCAAAAATGATATTAGATTTATTCCATGCTCAGCATTAGGAGGTTGCGCAATGAACGATACGCAAAACAAAAAAATTACAATATTGCAGGCACTGCTCATTTATATTATGGCAATCTATTCCCCTGCTATCCGGTATTTAACACGGATAACAAGTATCTATGCGCAGCAGGCAGCGTGGCTTTCCATTATTGCCAGCATGTTCATTTTTGTGCCGCTTATGTTTATACTTTATAAAGTTACAAAGAAATTTGAAGGCCAGTCACTTCACGATATATTCTGCCGTGTTTTTGGAAAACCACTTGGTAAAACCATTTGTATATTTTATATTTTCTGGTTGTTTATATTACTTAGTTTATTGATCCGGTATTCCGGAGAAAAACTTATTTCTACAGTATTTACAACAACGGATATCAATCTTCTAATGTTTTTGCTTGTCGCCATTGTTGCAATTATGCTAAGATGGGGCATACAAGTACTATCTAGAATGAATAAAATTATATTAGCATTGACAATCGTGCAGTTTGCCATTGTGTTGTTTTTTTTATTCATGCATTTTAAAGTTGAATACATCACGCCGGTTAGCACACTTGATATTAAGCCCGTTGCGCAATCGATGATTTATCCACTGACGATATTTGTCTATATTACTCCATTGTTTATATTCAACGATCAGATTCAATACGGCAAAAAAAGCTTTGGGGGATTTGTTTTTACAGCTAGTTTTCTAACCGTCGCGTTGACTTTGCTAATGCTTGCCATGCTTGGCATGTTTACTTCTCAGGTAATCGCTAAATTAAACTATCCTATGTATACGGCGGTCGAAAACATCTCAATATTCAGCTCTTCAGCCGGCCTTGAATCGTTGTTTGTATCTTTTTGGTCAATTACAGAGTATATAACAATTGCTTTTTTCGCCTATTGCGTAACACGATTGATTAAAAACGTTTTTAACTTAAAAAATCAAACTCCTGTATTAACAGCAATCCTCGGTGCAGGGCTTGTTTTCGCAATTTTTTATAAAGACTCGTTTGAGTTAATAGAGTTCTCCCAGACGATCATTTCTTTTGTTAATCTTATCTTCGGGCTTGGAATACCATTTATTCTGTTTATCACAGCTAAAGCAAGAAAGCTGCTTTAAAATAAAGAATAGAGAAAATACATCTCTATTCTTTATAAATATTTTATTGTATCTGGTTTGCTGAGGGCTGGGAAATATCTTTTAGAGCATCTTCTGCATCATCCTGAAGTGCCGGCTCTAACGAGATGTCCCCTAGCGAGACCATCCCGACAAGACTATTTGATTCAACAATTGGCAATCTGCGTATCTGTTTTTCGCTCATAATTCTTGCAGCATCATGTACATTCATTTCCGGATTTCCTATCGTAATATTAGTTGTCATAATATCGCTGACTTTCTGACTTTTCGTGTTTTGGCCTACCGCGACCGATCGCAATGCTATATCCCTGTCAGTAATGATACCAACGACTTTTTGGTTTTCACACACAGGAATTGATCCAACATCGTATTGTTTCATGAGTTGTGCAGCCGTTTCAATAGGATCATCTGGCTTCAGGCTCGCAATTTCTTTTGACATAATTTCTTTAATTTTCATATAATCACCTCCAAATATTATATTCCCCAGTTACATTGTTTTTATTTACACAAAGCGAAGCATTTTATTAATCGATACCTGCAGTTTTTAATAAGCTGGCAGGCTTGGGTCAAAGTTGTTAATTCCTAAAATCCAAATCAGTAAGTTTACGATGTAAAACAAAATCAAGAAGCCCGCGATGCGTCTTTGCACACGGGCTCCCCGATAATTTATATAAATATTGTAAAATTGAAACCGGCAGCTACCTACTCTCCCAGGCCGTTTCCAGCCAAGTACCATCGGCGTTTAAGGGCTTAACTTCTGTGTTCGGGATGGGAACAGGT
>JBMNOU010000110.1:0-4563 GCA_050943215.1 Christensenellales bacterium
GATGATAAATATGCAAATACGGAAGTGATAATACGCACACGGAAAATAACGCAAGAGATTGAAAAAATGATTGCGCTTATGCGAATGATAAATATGCAGATTGGCGTAAGACACAACGACGAGACATATTTATTGGATATAGAAAAAATTCTGTATATTGATACGGTTGATCGAAAGATACTTGTTTATACGGAAGATGAAATCTACGAATCAGATTTGAAATTGTACGAAATAGAGATGGAACTTGTAGAACGCGACTTTCTCCGTGTAAGTAAACAGACTATAGTCAATTTAAGAAAGGTAAAAAGCCTTAGAGCAGAATTTGACAGGAAAATCAGGCTGACTTTACAAAACGGTGAACAGATTATTGTGTCGCGTATGTATTCGGATGAACTAAGAAGAAAGCTGGGGTTGAAATAGCAATGGAAAACAGGAAAACGATTTTTAACTATATATCCGACGTCTTTACTATGTATGGCGTTATTGTATTTGTTTATATTCTACTTAGTTTAATAGTAGGAGATTATGTGGGTGATTTATCGTCTCTGTTCAGATTAGGAAGCGCAGGACTCTCCACAGCAACATTATTACAGTTACTGCTCCTTGCAAGTATTATAGTTATAGCTCAGAATATTTTCCTCGCAGACCGATGGATAAAAAACATGACGGTTGTTTTGAGAAATGTACTGTTTTTTCTGACTATTATGGTCGCAACTGCGGTTCTGATTGTTTTGTTCGACTGGTTTCCTGTGAACAACCTAAAGGCTTGGGGCGGTTTCATTTTATCATTTACGATAAGTACGCTTATAAGTGGATTATTAAGCAGGCTAAAAGAGCGTGCTGAAAACGCCAGTCTGCAAGCAGCGTTGGATAAATATAATAGAGAAAAGGGCATTAATCCGTAGTTTGATACAGGGAGAAATCCATTACTGCAGGGGAAACGCAGAGAAAGAAGTTGTTTTTTCATTGAAGGTAACGGATAACGAATTAGGAATGTGTAAGAAATAGACATGGTGCAAAATAACAGCGCATTTTGGGACGCACTGGATAAATTGCTGGCTGGGTCGGAAATTATCATTGACAGGCCAAAGGGAACAGTCCATCCCAGGTATCCTGAGTTTATTTATCGGGTTGATTATGGCTATTTAAAAGACACAACAGCAATGGATAGGGCAGGAATAGATGTGTGGGTCGGAAGTGGCGAAAAGAGGATAGATGCCATCATGTGTATTGTTGATTTGGTGAAGAAAGATTCCGAAATCAAAATCCTGATTGGGTGTACAGAAGAAGAAAAGGCTATCATCTACAAAACCCATAATGAAACGCCATTTATGAAAGGCATTTTATTACGCCGATAAAATCAAGTTTGTTGTAACTGATAACATTTTAGCTCCGATTTCAGACGAAAACTTTACTTAAAAACATTCAATCCAAGAGACTTTATCCATTTGGGAATTGTATAATTTGAGTTGTGACAAAAAATGACCGATAGTTTCTTTTTTTGCGGAGGAATAGATGGTAAAGCGTTTAAATGCTAATCACCTTAAAATCATAGCTATCATCGCTATGACAATTGACCATATCGCGGATTTGTTGTATCCATCTTTCCCCGCCAAGCCTTTGCCGATCGCGATGCACATCATCGGGAGACTAACCGCTCCGATTATGTGGTTCTTTATAGCAGAAGGCTATCATCATACACGTGACGTTAAGAAATATTTGCTCCGATTGGGTATATTCGCAATCATCTCACACTTTGCTTACTGCTTTGCATTTGGGCTTGATTTTGTTCCGTTTAGGTCGGGTGTGTTTAATCAAACCAGTGTGATGTATCCCTTGTTTGTGGCTGTATTGGTTTTATGGCTTCAGGATACAGAAATAAAAGGAATGAGTAATGTGATAAAGAACATACTCATCTTTATTCTGATTTGGACCGCTTTTCCGGCTGACTGGAGTTGTATTGCTGTGCTAGCCATTATCGGTATTTATAGGAACCGTGGAAATCTAAGTAAACAGACACTCATTATGATGCTGTGGGTCTTACTTTATGCAGCGATATCGTTCTTCTTTGTAAATAAGACTTATGGCATTGTATCGTTGTTCGCTTTTTTGGTATATCCTTTTATGAAACAATATAACGGAGAACGCGGAAAAGCAAGCTGGTTAAAATGGTTTTTCTATATTTACTATCCGGCACATTTAGTCATCATTGGCGTACTAAGAATAATGATGTATGGTAATGTCAGTATATTGTTCTAATGGGCTTTCGTTTTCATTTCCCTTATCATGAAATTTCATGATAAGGCTATTGGTGGGAACGCTGTTACGAACAGGGTTTCAGAACTTGCATAAAGTATGATATCCAAAAACGCTTTCTTATCGAAGTAGAATTGTATAATGTATTGAAAGCGTAATAACATTTTATGATGATATTGGGCCACTAAGACCCAAAATCGAATTTTTTATTTAAGCCAACAAATAAATGGAAAGGAGTTATAAATGGATTTATACAAGGGATATTTAAGTGATGTTCCAGGAATTATTGTGGGGCACGCACAAGATTTTGTCGGAATGACAGGTGTAACCGTTGCGATATGTGAAAAAGGCGCGGTAGGCGGTGTTGATGTAAGAGGCTCCGCTCCGGGAACAAGAGAGACCGACCTTTTTCAAGCTGAAAAATCTGTGGACAGGGTTCATGCCATCGTTTTATCCGGTAGTTCGGCTTTTGGCCTTTCCGCTTCATCAGGCGTTATGGACTATCTGGCAGAAAAGAGAATCGGATTGGAAGTGCTGGGACAAATTGTACCGATCGTTGCCCAGGCAGTCATTTTCGATTTGGGTATCGGAGATTCTGCCATTAAAGTCAATTGGGAGATGGGTTTCGAAGCCGCAAAAAATGCTTGTGCAGAAGAAAACAGACAAGGAAATATTGGGACGGGTACGGGTGCTACAGTAGGAAAAATCCTGGGTCAAGAGTATGCGATGAAGGCAGGCTTGGGTTCGGCATCCGTGAAGGCGGGCGATTTGGTCGTGTCTGCCATGGTAGCTGTCAATGCCATAGGCGATGTGTTTGATTTTGATAATCAAATAATCGCCGGAGCCCTGAACCCTCAAGGTCAAGGCTTTTTAAACACGGCAGAATATTATAAAAAATCAACAGTGCAAATGGAAAACGGTAATACGACCATCGGTATTATTGCGACAAACGCGAAACTTAGTAAAGCGCAAGCAAACAAAACCGCGCAATTGGCTCAAAATGCCCTTGCCAGGCGAATTGTACCGGCTCACACGGCTTTTGATGGTGATACTATTTTTGTAATGGCAACAGGTGAAATCGAGAGTGATATCACGCTTGTGGGAATTCTTGCCGTCGAAGCGATGGAAAAAGCAATTATCAACGCAATCAATAGCGTTAAGAACTGAATATTTTCTTGATATGATACTTGAATTGCGATGTTTGGCTCTGTTTTAGTGAACGATGGATAAAATAAGAAAAGCGTATTGTCGCACTGGATGTCTCAAGTGTCTTTGATGTTAAACAAATACTTTAAAAGGAATGGTTATGCAAGAAGTCTATCAAAATATTTTCATGGAAGCGCTTCCTCTTCCGAACAACCCGCTTAAGAGTTTAAACCTTTTCATCATCAAAGGCGATAAGCGTTCAATGATTATTGATTGTGGTTTTAACACGGAAGAGTCAAGGGAAATCATGTCGGCCATTTTTGAAAAACATGGTCTTGATTTTGAAAACACCATTCTCTATCTGACACATCGCCATTCTGACCATGTCGGTCTGGCAACATTTTTGCGTGACAAGGGACTTGAGGTTTATATAAGCCGGGTCGAAGGAGACGCGGTAAATGACCCCGATCATACCTGGGATGCGACCTTTAAAAACGCGATGCTTCAGGGACTTGGGGAAGATAAATTTAAGATTGAAGAACATCCCGGTTACAGATACGCGCTTGAAGGAAAGCTCGATTATACCGAAGCCGTCATCGGTGACACCCTAAACATTGGCGACTATGATTTTGAAATCATCGATCTCTCTGGTCATACACCTGGTATGACGGGTCTTTATGAAAGAAAGCATCAGCTGTTCTTCTGCGGTGACCACATCCTGAAAAAGATAACGCCGAATATTACATTCTGGGGCTTTGAATGGGGCGACAGTTTAGGCACTTATCTTAACAATTTGGACAAAGTGTTTGAGATGGAGATTGCCCATCTGTTCTCTTCCCATAGAGAATTACTCGCTGATCACAGGGATAGAATTGACGAGCTTAAACGCCACCACGCAAAGCGACTCGCGGAGGTGAAAAAGGCCCTGACCCTTAAAGAATACTCAAGCGTAAGAGATGTTACCAAACACATGCACTGGGATATACGCAGCAGAAATTTTGATGAATTCCCTCAGTCGCAGAAGTCTTTTGCAACCGGCGAAGCCCATGCCCATTTGGAATATCTCAGACACAAAGGCGAAGTGGTTTTTATTCAAAAAGACGAAAAGTTGTATTATTTTTTGACCGTTTGATTGTTAATTAAATAAACTAGTGCCTAAGT
>JBMNOU010000111.1:0-4503 GCA_050943215.1 Christensenellales bacterium
TACAACGATTTTACCAATATCAATATCGGTGGTGTGAAGCCCGATGGGTCGGATGGTGTGAATGAAGTCTCCTATATTATGCTGGAGATTATTGAAGAGTTGCATATCCTTCAGCCCGGTAATTCGGTGCATATTGCAGCTTGTACACCGGATAAATTCTTGCATGCTGCGATTAAGGTTATTCGTCAGGGACACGGCTATCCTTCCATTTTCAACCCTGATATCTATATCCAGGAGATGTTGCGTTCAGGAAAATCAATCAATGATGCCCGTGAAGGGGGTTGCAGCGGATGTATTGAGGTGGGTGCCTTCGGAAAAGAGGCCTTCCTGCTTACAGGTTACCTGAATGTGCCGAAAATTCTTGAAGTTACGCTCAACAACGGTGTCAATCCGGTAACGGGCAAAAAAGTCAGTATCGAAACAGGTGATCCACGCAATTTCAAATCCTTTGAAGAGCTTTACGCTGCTTTCCATACACAGTTGAAATATATCATCGATTTGAAAATCCGGATAAATAACTATATCGATCGCATGTTTGCTAAATATGCGCCGGCTACATTTTTGTCGGTAATTACTGATGATTGTATCAAAAAGGGAAGGGATTATTATAACGCAGGACCGCGATATAACACTACTTACATCCAATGTACGGGATTAGGCACTATAACAGACTCGTTATCGGTTCTGAAAAAGCATGTTTTCGAGGATAAATCCATCACAATGGAGACACTGCTAAATGCCATTGCCGTAAACTTCGAAGGCGAAGAGGTATTGCGTCAAAGGATTATAAATAACACACCATTCTTTGGAAATGATGACGATTACGCAGATGATATTGCGGTGAGGGTGTATGAAGATTTGTTCAAATTAATAGATGGTCGTCCCAATGGGAAGGAGGGTGGCAAATATCATCTGAATATGCTCTCTACTACCTGTCACAACTATTTCGGCAATATAATGGGTGCAACTCCAAACGGACGTTTGGCAGGGAAAGCTATTTCCGATGGTACATCGCCCTCACACGGTGCTGATACGCATGGTCCGACAGCGGTTATTCGTTCGCTTGGGAAATTAGACCAGGTGAAATCGGGAGGCACATTGCTGAATATGCGTTTCCTGCCCAGCCTTCTGAAGCGTGAGGAAGATATAGTAAAGTTGGGCAAATTAATCCGCACTTATTTTGCGCTTGGAGGACACCATGTGCAGTTTAACATAGTGGACACGGCAACATTACTTGCCGCACGGGAGAATCCCGATGATTATAGAGATTTGCTGGTCAGAGTAGCGGGGTATAGCGACTACTTCAACGATATTGCTGAAAACTTGAAACAGGAGATTATTGATCGAACCGAAAACAGATCGTTTTAAGAGAAAAAGCGAATAAATAATGGCGTTTTTGTTCGACATAAAGCGTTACTCCATTAATGATGGCCCCGGCATACGTGTGACCCTCTTTTTCAAAGGGTGTCCCTTATCTTGCAAGTGGTGCCATAATCCCGAGAGCTGGTCGTTTAAAGCCGAAAAGATGTATGCTAAAAACAAATGTATCGGCTGTTCCTCTTGTGTGGATATTTGTCCTGAAAATGCCCTTGTACTAACTGCCGAGGGCATCCGAACCGACTTTGCCAAATGTAAGGTTTGCGGTAAATGTGCCGTAGTGTGTCCTACGAAAGCGATGGAAATGAGTGGGCGGGAATATTCGGAGGAAGAAGTGATGGCAACTATTATGAAAGAAACCGCCATTATGGATTCTTCCGGTGGAGGAGTTACTTTTTCGGGTGGAGAACCCCTGGCTTATCCCCAAGAGTTGAAAAGATTGCTGTTAAGGTGCGGGGAGGAGGGGATTCATAGAGCTGTGGACACATCCGGATATGCTAAAAAGTCGGTAATTGAAGATATTTTATCGCATACAGACCTGTTTTTATACGATTTAAAACATTTAGACGCGGATATACATAAAAAGTGGGTTGGGGTGGATAATGCGCTCATTCTCGAAAATCTTCGCTTTATTGCTGAAAGCGACAAAGCTTACCATATCCGAATTCCCTTGATAGAGGGAGTAAATGCCATGGATGAAAACATCATTGCCACCATTGATTTTTTAAAATCACTAAAACGGGCTCCGGATAGGGTGGGACTTTTGCCTTATCACAATATAGCCACGAATAAATATGAGAAACTGGGAAGAGTTTATGATGATGAAGGGCTCTCGGCACCAACCAAAGAGAGACAATTGGAAATCCTAAATACTTTTACTGACAATGGATTTAATGCCGTTATCGGCGGTTAAAAAGTCGCTTAAATTCAATATTTTAACTAAAATAAATATATCAACTATGAGACACAAACACTTTTTCGTAATAGCCCTCTTGCTTTTCCCCTTGATGTTAGCGGCCCAAGGGATTGAAAGCCTGTACCAAAGGGCTGACAACTACTACGAAATATTTACTTCAAAATATTATTATGGTGCCGCAAATGTGCGGTCAGGTTATAGATCACACCTGTTTGCCTATGAAACGCAAACACCCGATGGACGTGAGTATTTCATTATTGATCCTATAACCGGAACTCAGGGAAAAGCATTCGATCATCAACGTATCTCCGTGGTGCTTTCGGAGTTTCTCAAAAGGGAAGTTGACCCTAAAAATCTTCCCATACGCCGCCTGCGCCCTGAAAAAGATTCGCTCTTTTTCACCATAGATGACGTGGATCATTTTATGACCCTGTCAGATTACAAAATAGCTAAATGTGAGAAACAAAATAATTATATCAGACCTTATTGGGGACTTATTGACAAAGAAGACGCTAAAGTAACCGTGCCCTCTCCGGATGGCAAAAAAGAGGCCTATATTTCCGAAGGAAACCTCTGGGTAAAGGATATTGAAACGGGAGAGAGGAAGAAATTGAGCAACGATGGTTCGCCCTACGCTTACTACTCTTCAAAGATCTACTGGTCGCCTGATTCGCGCAAAATTGTATGCAGCAAATATAGTCCTGTGGAATACAGGAAATTGCTCTTAATCGCTTCATCACCCACAACTCAGTTGCAACCCCTCACGGAAGAGTATGAATATCCGAAGCCGGGAGATGCTCTGCCCGTAAGACGGCCTGCGCTTTTTATGGTGGAAACGGGTGAAATAGTTCATTTCGATATTCCCAATGTAGAACAACAATACTATTTGGGCAATATCCGGTGGAATAAAAACAGCGATTTCTTCACTTTCGACTTCAACAGACGCGGGCACCAGCAATATGTAATTTATGCCGGAAATCTCTCGGGAGAGCTGCGTCCTGTTGTAAATGAAGAGTGCGACACCTTCATCTATTACTATTCTCTTTACCAATATTGGTTAAAAAATTCCGACGAAATGCTCTGGATTTCCGAGCGTGACGGATGGCGGCATCTCTATCTATACGATGTCCTTTCGGGAAAGGTTAAAAAGCAACTGACGAAAGGAGAGTGGATCGTTAAAGATGTGGTGAGGGTGGATGAAGATAAGAGACAAGTTTTGTTTATAGGGTGCGGAATGGATAAAGGTGAAGATCCTTATCTCGAAAAATATTATTTGCTAAATATAGACAGTGGCAAAATAGTGGCTCTTACGCCTGAGAATGCTCATCATAGCGTAACTTTCTCACACGATTACGCCTATATGTTCGATTTCTATTCCCGAGTGGATTTGCCACCGACTCTGGTTGTACGATCCCTTGAAAAGGGCGGAAAAGTTATCTATAAGCCTGATTTGCAGCCCGATATTTCTGCCGTCAAGGCGGCAGGATGGGATCTTCCCGAAGTTTTCTGCGCCAAAGGTCGTGATGGAAAAACCGATATTTGGGGTATCATCGTTCGTCCTTCCAATTTCGATCCGTCGAAAAAATATCCCGTTATTGAATATATCTACGCAGGTCCACATGATTCACACGTGCCAAAGCAGTTCGCTATTGAGCAAAGATATACTTCCGCCCTTGCCGAACTCGGATTTATCCTTGTAATGATAGACGGAATGGGAACGGCAAACCGCTCGAAAGCCTTCCACGATGTATGCTTCCAAAATTTGAAAGATGCCGGTTTCCCCGATAGGATTGCATGGATCAGGGCTGCTGCCGCGAAATATCCCGAAATGAATATCGACAATATGGGTATTTACGGTATGTCAGCTGGTGGACAAAGCACTATGGGAGCTCTATTGTTCCATCCTGAATTTTACAAAGTGGGTGTTTCCGCCTGTGCATGTCACGACAATAGAATGGATAAAATCTGGTGGAATGAGCAGTGGATGGGTTACCCTATCGGCGAACATTATGCCGCCTCTTCCAATATGGAGAATGCTCACCTTCTGGAAGGAAAATTGCTGCTTATTATGAGTGATTTGGATAACAATGTTGACCCCTCAAGCACAATGCAGGTGGTAAGAGCGCTAATCAAACATGATAAGGAGTTTGATCTTGTGATGCTTCCCGGAGAAAGGCATACAATGGGTGGAAAATATGGTGAGAGAAAAC
>JBMNOU010000112.1:0-4423 GCA_050943215.1 Christensenellales bacterium
TAAGGCCCAGATTGCATACGATATTTATAATAACGTCTAAAACATTTGTGCATTAAAAGAGAATGACGGCAAGCGCAGCAGATATGGTTTGCCGTCATGAGAATTTCCGAAAGATTCAATTAATATCCAAAATCACCGTCGATCAATATAACGTGTATTTCTTTGCCACGGGTCGGATATTGAATATGTACGGTGACGTTGCACATGCGGTCGGCATGATTGCAATCTTCACATCTGTCCGTTTTTGCGCATGGGGTATGATACCCAAGCCTACGCGCATTTTGAGGACAAGCTATTTTTTTTATTCTTGCGACTGCCGCGTTGGGGTTGGCAGTTATTTTATTTTTACCTGCAACGATAATTACTTTCGGAGGACCGTAGATCATTGCAGCGACTCTATTCCCGGTACCGTCAATATTAATGAGATCACCCGCAACAGTTATAGCGTTGGTGGACGTAAGGTATACATCAGCCGTCATGCCATTCCTTTTTACGTCATCTTCATCCTGCCCCAGCCTGTCTGCCAACATACCTGAATAAACCTGATTGCCTCTTTCAAGAAGTGCGTCGAGTATTCCCGTTTCGACAAGCGTGACGCTACCCCCGGAGCCGACGGTATCGTTTTGACCGATGACTGAAAGGACATAATTCTTTGCATCCTCTGCATTTTTGGCATATACGGCTTTAAAATTTTTTCTTTTAAGCGCCGATAAAGTTTTTTCTATATCGTTCATGTTTATACCTCCAAAATATGACACCAAAAACCTTGCATATATGATAACATAATTTGGACCGGATTGCCAATAATACCGATTGCATTTCATAGATGTTTTATATATGATAGTGCTATATTTAAAACGGAGGGTCATAATACATGGCTTCGGGTACGGGCAGATTTAGGAATTTTTGCATTATAGCACATATCGACCACGGAAAATCAACTCTTGCTGACAGGCTCATCGAAGCCACGCATACGGTTTCCCAGCGCGATATGCGCCATCAGATACTCGACAAAATGGAAATTGAGCAAGAAAGGGGAATTACCATCAAAGCCCAGGCAGTTCGAATGTTTTATATGCATGACGGCGAAGAATATACGCTGAACCTTATCGATACGCCCGGGCATGTAGATTTCTCATACGAAGTGTCAAGAAGTATGGCTGCCTGTGAAGGAGCGATTCTTATTGTGGACGCAAGCCAGGGGATAGAAGCACAGACGTTGGCCAATGTCTATCTGGCAATGGACAACAACCTTGAGATATTGCCGGTGATCAACAAGATTGATCTGCCTGCCGCTCGTCCAGACGAGGTTTGCAAAGAGATAGAAGATGTCTTAGGGCTGGATACTTCCTGTGCGCCGAGAATCAGCGCAAAAGAAGGGATCGGCATAGAGGATGTATTAAAGGCTGTCATTGAACATTTACCTGCGCCTAAAGGAGACTTAAATGATACGCTCAAAGCGCTTATTTTCGACTCATATTATGATAATTACAAAGGCGCGATCAGCTATGTCCGTATAAAAGAGGGCAGTGTTAAACCGGGTGATAGAATTTTATTTATGGCAGCGGGAAAACGTTTTGAAGTTACGGAGGTGGGCGTGTTTACGCCGGCGCTTTTGCCGGTGCCGGCCCTTTCGGCGGGCGAAGTGGGTTACATTGCCGCAAGCGTTAAAAATGTATCGGATACGCGGGTAGGCGATACAATCACAAACGCTGAAGGCGGCGCGTCAGAACCTTTATCCGGGTATAAAGAGGTTACGCCAATGGTGTTTTGCGGTATTTACCCCGGTGAAGGCGCAAAATATGAAGATTTGCGCGATGCGCTTGCCAAGCTAGAACTCAATGATGCATCATTGATATATGAGCCGGAAACATCTGTTGCATTGGGGTTTGGTTTCAGATGCGGTTTTTTAGGCCTGCTTCATATGGAGATTATTCAGGAACGGTTGGAAAGAGAGTTCGATTTGGACCTGGTAACCACCGCACCGTCTGTCAGCTACCATGTGACTACTGTCAAAGGAGAGACTCTGGTTGTAGAAAACCCGACAAATCTGCCATCTGTAACCGCAATCGATTATATGGAAGAGCCGGTCGCGGATGCTACAGTTATGACGCCGGATGAGTATGTCGGAGCCGTTATGGATATCTGTCAGGAAAAAAGAGGCACATTTATAAACATGGAATACATTGACGAAACGCTTGTGGTGATACATTACGAGCTGCCTCTAAACGAGATCATATATGATTTTTTTGATATGCTAAAGGCGCGGACACGCGGGTTTGCGTCTCTCGATTACGAACTAAAGGGCTATAAAAAAAGCGAGTTGGTTCGTCTTGATATACTGCTAAATGGAGAGATGTGCGATGCGCTGTCCATTATTGTGCATAAAGACAAGGCATATGCCCGGGGCAGAAGCATAGCCGAAAAACTAAAAGACGCAATACCAAGGCAGATGTTCGAGGTGCCGATTCAAGCGGCAATCGGTGGTAAGATTATAGCCAGAGAGACAGTCAAGGCGCTGCGCAAGGATGTTCTCGCAAAATGCTACGGCGGCGATATCTCGCGCAAAAAGAAGCTGCTTGAAAAACAAAAGGAAGGTAAAAAAAGGATGCGGCAGGTGGGTAGCGTTCAGGTTCCATCCGAGGCGTTTATGTCCGTGCTCAAGATGGACTGATGAAATCATTAGGCCTATATATCCATATACCGTTCTGTACACGCAAATGCCTCTACTGCGACTTTCTGTCATACCCGGGTATGGATGATATTTTTGATAAATATATTGACGCTGTTATTGCAGAATTACGGCTTTATGAGAACGTTCTTAAAGATTATACTATCGATACAGTTTTTATAGGCGGCGGTACTCCGTCGCTTTTTTCACCAAAGCAGATGAGCCGTATGATGCGCGGTTTAAAAGACTCATGCCGCCTTAGAGCAATTGAAATATCAGCCGAGGCCAACCCCGAAACGCTTAATGCGGAGAAATGCGAGGCATATGTCCAAAGCGGAATCAACCGGCTAAGCATCGGTCTGCAGTCTCACGATGACGAAATACTAAAGCGTATTGGCAGGCAGCATACTTTCGAGCAGTTTATAAACTCACTCATTGCCGCTAAGCAGTTTTTTGACAATATCAACGTCGATACGATTTTTTCACTTCCGGGGCAATCGCTCAACAGCTTTATTGAAACGGTCAGGCGTGTTATCGAATTAACTGTGCAGCATGTATCCGCATATAGCTTGAAAATAGAACCGGGCACTGCACTTGCCAAAGATTTTTTTGGAGCCGATGAGCAAGCCGACAGGAAAATGTATCACGGTGCGGTAGATATGCTTAAAAACGCCGGGTATGCCCATTATGAGACGTCTAACTTTGCAAAGGAAAACAAAGAATGTCTGCATAATACAAAATATTGGACGGGCGCAGATTATTTGGGGATCGGAGTTTCCGCACATTCTTATATAACAAATAAAGGAAAAGTGCGTTTCAGCAACACAGAGTCTTTAACGGATTATCTTGAGTTGATTAACGGAGGAGAAAAACCGGTTGCACAAACATGGAAACTAGCAGATAGTGATGAGAAATTAGAGTATATCATGCTGCATCTGCGGTTAAAAAATGGCATTGTATTTCGAGACTATTCGATGCGTTTTGATACTGATTTTCAGAAGACGTTTGACGAGCCTATCGCGCTGACAGAAAAAGCCGGACTGATAGAGGTGAGTAAAAATGGCATTAGCCCGACGCTTAAAGGGTTTGACCTGCAAAATACGTTGATTACCGAATTTATAAAAAAAATATGAATACAAATCGCGGTATTGACTTTATAGTTAAATAGTGCTATTTTTATACCATAAAGTTAGCACTCGTCAAAGAAGAGTGCTAACAAACAGATGGGGTGAATTTATGGAATTGAATGAAAGGAAGCTTGGTATATTAAGAGCTGTAGTGGATGATTATATCATGAACGGGCTTCCGATCGGTTCAAGAACAATTTCAAAAAAACATGGTTTTGAACTGAGCTCTGCAACGATAAGAAACGAGATGGCAGACCTTGAAGAGCTTGGTTATTTAGAGCAGCCGCATACTTCGGCAGGACGTATTCCCTCGCATAAGGCATATCGGTTTTATGTGGATAGGCTCATGAAAGTGGCCAGTCTAAACGCGGACGAGGCAAATAAAATTAAAAGCTATTTTGAGGAAAAGATGTCTGAAGTGGAACAAGTTATTCAGAAAGCGGCGCAAGTGCTGTCTGAAACGACACGTCATATATCCATGGTGCTAAAGCCTCAGCTAAAAAAATCTTTGATCAAGCGCATTCAGCTTGTTAAACTAACTGAACGCAAGGCAATTTTGCTGATTGTCACGAATGCGGGGCTTGTCAACGATTCTGTAATGACTGTGCCAGAGGGAATTACACTC
>JBMNOU010000113.1:0-4407 GCA_050943215.1 Christensenellales bacterium
GGTATTCCCGCTTCTTCCATAGCGTTGTTGCCCGGCATCGCGTTGAACATCCTATATGGCATTCCCTTATGCTTCAATGCCTGCACCGATAACGTCGGCATAACGTCCGCAACGCCTACCAGCTCCATATCGCCCTGTGCGGCCACGCCGTCAGCCAGCCTCTGTCCGATTACACCATATCCGGCCACTCCCACCTTTACCTTTGCCATATCTTTTAAACCTCCATTGATTAGTCTTTATAATAATTCCTGATTAAAGTGTTTATATACCGCCTGTTTTTCTGATATAGTCCCTTGATTTTAACGCATATTCAAACGGGTTAGCCTTTGCCGGGTCTTGTTCTGCTTCGACGACCATCCAGCCTTGATAATTAGACTTTGCCAATACTTTGAATATCGGTTTAAAATCAATCATACCATCGCCGGGCACCGTAAACACTCCCTGTTTAACTGCGTATAAGAAACTCCATTTGTTCTCAACCGCTTCTTTATACATATTTTCCCGAATGTCCTTTAAATGCACATGCGCCACTCTTTTTATATACTTTTTCAACAATTCATATGCGGATTCAACATTCCCTTCGGAAAATACGATATGCCCCGAATCGTATAACAGATATACATTATCGTTTGTCATTTCCATAAACTTATCGATCTCCCGCGGCGTCTGCACACCCGTACCCATATGATGATGAAGACACGCTTTCATGCCCTTCTCTTCAGCCAGCTCACCAAGCCGGTTCATTCCTTTTACGACTTTTTTCCATTCCTGATCTGTATATACCGGTTTGTTTTGAAGTATTGGAACATCTTTGCCTTGTATGCTATTACCCTGCTCGCTACAACCGATAACCCTTGCCCCCTGATCATACAGAAAATCCCTGTGCTTGATAAATGCATCAATCGTTTCTCTTTCATCCAGTGAAGTAAAATAGGTTGAAAACCATTGATTGACGATTATGAGCCTTCGCATCTCAAGTGCTCTTTTGAGTGCCTCCCCATCTCTCGGGAATTTGTTGCCGATCTCGGTTCCTTCATATCCTGCCAGTGCAATCTCGCTAATGCACTGTTCAAAAGTGTTATCACCGCCGAGTTCCGGCAGATCATCATTTGTCCAGGATATAGGGGCCATCGCTAGTTTAACCTTTTTTCTATCTAACATATACTAAACCTATCCTCCTTCTGGACGATTTATTGTTATTGAATCCCCAGTTGCGTTAAATGTCTGCCGATATGATTAATTAGCAGATCATCATACGCATGCTCGTATTGATATAGCGCATTTAATATTGCATCTCTGAAAAGGAACTGGCCGTTTGAATCAAGGTCGTTTAGCTGACTGCCATAAGTAATATGCATAAGCTGTCTCGTATCATTGATCTCAAACAGCCTATAAAGCTCACTATCCTGCATATTTGTGATATCGGGCATCTTATCCAGCGTGGCTGCAACATGGTAGAACCTGCATGCATCCGCAAAGACTTCTTTTGCATGGTCATACATTTGCCTGAACAACGCTGGATCTTTCACGCAGATCATATGGACGGCCTCTAGCCAATTAGTACCGCTCGTCTTTAAATGCCACTTTCCCTTCGTCACTTTCGCAACGATTGGCAGTATCATAAATTTATCGCTCCCTGAATGGACGCTTAGTTTATATCCTAATGTTTCTGCAATCTGATAGTGGCGCGTAATGTCCTTCTCAAAATCGTTGACATCTCCGATATAATCGATTCCTTTCTGGAACTCTCCCACAAAACGCGGCGCAAGGCTCGTTATCTCAACGCCCCGTTTTATCAATTCTCTTGCAATAATATAATGCGCTTCAGGGCTGATCGACTGTTCCGTTTCATCAAGCGACACCTCGTAATCGATCGGCCTTACAGCTGCCTTAATCAGATCGTTATATATTTTTACGATAAAATCTATCGCATCTTTGTATATAACATAGTTTCTGATAAATTGGTTCTTTGATATGCTAAAAGAAACTCCACCCGACAGACTGATTGGATTATCACAGTATAAGGCAGCCAATTCTTCCCCACCTGTATACAACTGCATAATTTCAGGATCTGAGAGGATTGCCAGCCGGTTATCAATACTCCCGCTGCAATCAATCGTGATCATCGTGCTGCCGCAGTCGAGAGCCATTTTTACTTCTTCAGGTGATTTTAAATGATCACCATCCATTCCGAAACCATCCTCATAGCCTTCCCGAAAAACCGCAAAAACGGATGAAGCCAGTACATCATGATATGTCCTTCTTGTCAAATTCAGTTCTCTGATGCTTTGCTGTGCAATGACTGGGAACACCTTTTTTCCCTTCAGCAGACGGATATGAGCGCCAGAAGCCATTCCCAAACGATCCCCCAGCCCAATTGATTGATCTTTTCCCTTATGCCTGACAGGCCTCGTAAATTCGAAGATATCCATCAAGCTCTGAGCATTCGCAACGTCGCATGGGCATATTTTTGCATTTTGGTATTCCTCGCCCGTAAACTTTCCGGCTAAATCCCCGTTGACAACGAGCACTTTTTTAGTTTCGGTTCTGGCCATAAAAAATAGAGTATTTGCGTATACTCTTATGGATTCAGGATAAATGCCATATTTGCTGCTTTGTTCTTTAATAAACTGCGTTTCTGGTATACCCAGTCCTTTTGTTTTATCTATTAATGCTTTAATCTTTTCCATATCTCGTTCTTCCTTCTAATATATTATTTATATTATTTGGTAAAATATAACCCACCCGTCATCCGGCTCTGTTTGACCTGTCTGCTTTCTTTATCTAATAAGCGCGCTAAAAATCATTTCTGCTGACTTGGTACGCTTTAACGCTCTTTATATGCTCTCTCATTGTTTTTTCAGAGGCATCCGGATCACCGTCACGGATCGCTTCGTATACCTTTTTATGCTCATAATAAGAAACATCCAGCCTCTCTTTGTCATTCACGGTATAAGACGCCACCATATGTATCTGCTGGATCATCGTTTTCGTAAAATTCATCAGTTTATTGTTCCGGCTTCCATTAATGATAACATCATGGAATTTCATATCCGATTCAACAATATCACCGCGCTTTTCTTCCTGCATATCCTGAAACATTTCACTTAGTATATTGCCGAGCTTGTCAATAACAATTTGTTCTCTTTTTATCGCACATAACCTCGCCGCCATGCCTTCCAAAGCTTCCCTGACTTCGAACATTTGAATAAATTCTTCGGCACTAAGTTTAGAAACAAACGTCCCTTTTTCGGGGACAAATACCACAAAGCCCTCACTCATCAGCCTTCTTAACGCTTCCCTAATGGGCGTTTTGCTAAAGCCAAGCATATTGCACAATTCACCTTCGAGCAACATCGTGTGGGGCATAAACTCATTGTTTAATATCGCCGCCTTTATTTTCTGATATGCAATCTCTTGTTTTGAACCTTCTTTTTTTCTTACATATGCCATTTTTATATACCGCATTTGAATATAGAGTTTAATGTTATAACTTTATTCGACATTCAGTTAAAAAATCCTTTTGTTATCTCAGATGAATATTTTAAAATCATCCAAATAGAATTAAGCAAGGATGTCACTACTTGTTTCTTCGTTTCGGTATCCTCTTTGGCCAGCGTTAACCCGCATGCTGCTCCGATTAGGATTTCACAAGGATTTTAATGTAAACCTCCAGATGCAGTTATTGTTGGGTTCTGTCACATCGGGGTGACAGCTTAGCGCCTCAGTTTCAATCCTTTGATCGATCGTCTTTGCGAACAAACCGTATTCAACGATCCCAACGGATTTACAGGGAAAATACTCAAGGCCTTTCCTCTTGCGCGCATACTGTACTTTGCATGTTTTAACTTTGTAAACAAGAGTATTTTGATCTTTTCGAATGATGCTGTCCTCATTCAGCGATGCATAAAGCCTAAATGCAAGTGCTTTTTCAAGCCCGTCAAGCCCCGAATTTTCCCCCAATTCGAGAAATTGTATCAAACGCCTGGCTTCAACAACCGTGAACTTTCTCCATGATTCCCTGTCCATCTCGATTGCCTTATCGATACCGTATTTCTCTTCAATTGAAAGAAACCATGAACCATCATGCGCCAGCCAATTCTTTGCATAAATTTCGTTAAGCGCTAGCAGATCCTGCCGTGATAATTCACTGATTCTTTTTACATCTTTCATAGAGACTCCCTCTCTATTAATAATAGACGATTTATGTATCGTAATATATTAGCTACCCCTTTGACCCATTAATAATGGGCATGGCTCCCGGCATTCCGGAAGCCGCACCCGTCCGTTTATTAATCATTTCATTCCCAAATATTTATTAGTTTCGGCCGTTCCGCTCTCGCGCGTTGTCTGCATCTTCATCGCTGCGCGGATTGCATCGATATTCTCGGGGATAACCACCGATTC
>JBMNOU010000114.1:0-4353 GCA_050943215.1 Christensenellales bacterium
AAGGAGATTATGATTCAGGTTTATTCGGATGAGCCGGGTGGGTATTGGAGTAAACCTTATATTCAGAAACTCATAAACATTTTCCCGGAAGGCCAAATAGTTATCAAAGTAAATGGGAAGTTGGCGGGATGCGCGCTTTCCATCATAGTGGATTATAAAAAGCTCGGCAACAAACATACATACAAACAAGTTGTAGGCGATTACTTCAGTACTCATAACCCTAAGGGTGATGTGCTCTATGGTATTGAGGTTTTTGTAAGCAAAGAGTTTCGGGGATTGAGGCTGGGCAGACGTATGTACGACTACCGCAAGGACCTTTGCGAACGTCTCAACCTGAAATCAATCATCTTCGGCGGTCGCATGCCCAATTATCATCTCTACGCCGACCAATATTCTCCGCGTGAATACATTAGACGTGTACGTCTTAAGGAGATAGATGATCCGGTTTTGAATTTTCAGATTTCAAATAATTTCCAACCGCTTCGGGTGATGCGCGGATATTTGCGGGGCGATGAAAAGAGCAACGAATATGCAGTATTGATGCGCTGGGACAATATCTATTATGAAGAACCGACCGAGGAAGCCACCATCGCCAAGAAGATTGTGCGCCTCGGATTGATCCAGTGGCAAATGCGCTCATACGCAAATTTGGGTGATATGATGCAGCAAGCAGAGTTTTTTATAGATGCCGTCTCCGGCTATCACTCCGATTTTGCGCTATTCCCGGAATTTTTCAATGCTCCGCTTATGGCTCAATACAACCATCTTTCTGAGCCGAATGCTATTCGTGAGCTGGCCAAATATACAGATGAGATAGTCAACAATATGTCGGAGTTGGCTATTTCCTACAACATAAATATCATAACCGGCAGTATGCCGGAAATGCGCGACAATTTGCTTTATAACGTAGGATATCTTTGTCGTCGGGACGGTACCCGCGAGAAATATGAGAAGCTCCACGTTACTCCGGATGAAGCGCGTGTGTGGGGTATGCAGGGTGGCGACGTCGTGAAAACTTTCGATACCGACTGCGGGAAAATAGGCATACTCATATGCTATGATGTGGAATTTCCGGAACTATCGCGTTTACTGGCTGATGAAGGGATGCAAATCCTATTCGTACCCTTCCTTACCGATACACAAAACGGTTATTCGCGTGTAAGGAATTGTGCTCAGGCAAGAGCTATTGAGAATGAATGTTTCGTTGCCATTGCGGGATGTGTGGGTAATTTGCCGAAGGTGCACAATATGGATATACAGTATGGACAGGCGATGGTCTTTACGCCGTGCGATTTCGCATTCCCCACTAACGGAATCAAGGCAGAAGCTACGCCAAATACCGAAATGATATTGATTGTCGACGTAGATTTGGATTTACTCAACGAACTGAATCAATTCGGAAGTGTGAGGAACCTACGCGACAGGCGAAAGGATCTTTATAGTTTGACGAGGAAATAACAAATGACCAGAGCAACTTTATGTAATTTTGCAGTTGCACTGCAAATTTGCATAAATTTTGTTTTGAATTGTAGGATATTTATGTAATTTTGCAGTTGTACTTCAAATTTACATAAAATGGATAAAGAATTTATTACAAGAGATATTTCAGCCGTAATGCTGGAAATGTATAAATATTTTCCGGTCCTAACGATGACAGGTCCTCGTCAATCGGGAAAAACGACGCTATTGCGCAAGGTCTTTAAGGAGCTCCCTTACTATTCCCTTGAAAATTTGGATATACGTCATTTTGCTTTAAATGATCCTGTTGGTTTTCTCAACCAACATCCGGAAGGTATGATACTGGACGAAGTGCAAAACACACCGGATTTACTCTCCTACATACAAGGTTTAGTGGATCAAGATCCGGAAAAACGTTTTGTGCTTTCAGGTAGCTCGCAAGTTTCAGTTATCATAAAGATTACTCAATCGCTTGCAGGTCGTACAGGCATTTTGGAGTTAATGCCTCTTTCATACAACGAAATAAAATCAAAAGCAGACAATAAATCTATAGACGAGGTCCTATTAACCGGCTTCTACCCCGCCTTATACTCCGGTAAGAACATCCCGAGTTTATTTTACCCTTCCTATGTAAAAACTTACCTGGAAAGAGATGTGCGTGATTTGCTACAAATAAAAGATATAATGCAATTTCAAACATTTCTTAAACTTTGCGCCGGTCGTATAGGTAGTTTATTCAACGCTTCAGAATTGTCCGGAGAGGTTGGAGTGTCGGTAAATACAATTAAATCTTGGCTTTCTGTTTTACAGGCATCATATATCATCAAGCTGCTCCCTCCTTTTTATGAAAACATCAGTAAAAGATTGACTAAAACGCCCAAACTCTATTTTTACGATACGGGACTGGCTTGCTATCTCTTAGATATAGAAACGGAGCAGCAATTATCAAGAGATAAAATGCGGGGGCATTTATTTGAAAACTTCGTTATTATGGAGGCCTTAAAAGAGCGATACAATCACGGAAAAGAGAGTAATCTTTTTTTCTATCGTGATAGCAATGACGTCGAAGTGGATTTGTTGCTCAAAAAAGGCAATGAATATTGTGCCATTGAGATCAAATCGTCCCAAACCTACCATCCCGACTTTGAGGCCGGCATCAAATCCCTTGGCAAGGTATTAAACAATAGACTTACCGATAAAGCAGTCATTTACGCCGGAGACTTCGAAAATGATACCGCAGAAATTCAACTGGTGAATTATAAAAATATGGGGCGACTTTTTTAAGAGATATTGCCTCTTTTTATTCGGGGAGCTAACTTATTTTTCAAAAGCAGCGTAATCCAGGTGGCCAGAACGAATGGGAATGTAAGTTTTGGAATGCCCGTTTTGAGCATCAACAGACTGATGGCTAAGGCCAAAACAATCGAAATCAAGACCCACAAGCCGTCCCGCACTTTCGGGCCGGCAAATACAATTGCACATAAAACCGCATTGAATCCATAAAGTCCGAGGTTGATTTCAGTAAGCGGCACGGAGAGATAAAATGCTAAAATAGCCGAAACAACAGCCGCTGCAAGACCATAGAGAGCCGCAATGGGGGAACTGATGAATACCGCTAAAAAGAACAACAAACCCGCGAGGAATTTATCTTGAAAAATCACCTGTCCGAAACTCTTAAACCCTCCCGTCAATGAGTCGCTTGCTTGCGCAACAGCCGGTATGGAGATAGCAAGCATATCGCCGCAAAACTTATTGCAAATCAGGAGTATCAGCCAAGTCACCACAACAAAGGGAAAGGTGTATGCGGGAAAATTGCGTTTTATAAAAAAATGTTGCAACATCGCAGCTGCCACTGCACCCAAAATTACAAATAACCAAGCCCAAAGCACCGGCTTTAAAAACAGCATTACCGCCACACCCACCAATGCGGCACTGAATCCGTAGAGTCCATGTTCAATTTCTGATTTGTCGTATTTGAACAGATATGCCGTAGCCGTTCCGCAAATCGTGGCCAAAAGTGCAGCCAGTCCCATTGTGTAGGAACCGTAAAATATTCCGACTAGAAACAGCAAGCCTGTAATGCTATTTTCTTGAAGCATTATCTGTCCAAGCCCTTTCAGAATTGTTGAAATAAAAGATGCTGTTTTGCAGTTGGAGAGGCGCGTAGTGCAGTATTGTCGTGTCATTCTATTGGTGTTTCAGTAATCGGATTTACTATTCTGTCCGTGCTTCAAATATTATGGATGCAAATATAAAACTCTATTCACAATAATGAAGGAAGTTAAAGAAAATATGACAATTGACGTAATACAAGGATTATGTCAGTTTTGACTTTTTAATGACCGGAATTTTGCCGAACCCGAATGGGTAAATTAATACCAATCACCTCGGATGTCTATAACGTCATCTTTCGATAGAAGATCCCTCTCGCCGGTAGTAAGAGGGAATAATTTGAATGATAGTCATGATTTTTCCACTTTATGGTGCTTTTAGTACGATTTTGAGGACTCTTTTTGTAATATTCTGTGGATACTTATATTTTATCAGTAGAAGTAAATACAATACTCAAAAAAGAAGATCAACCGACGTAGCCTTAACCAATCGGCAAAACAGAAATTTTAGTGTGAATAAAAAGTAATAAATTGTTGGTATTTTTTCAAAAAATGTATGGTCGTATTAAAATAATTACTAAATTTGAGCATTGGTAGAAAAACTCATTGATTATGAACGCACAAGAATTCAAATCGGGGGAACGATACGTTGCGCCTGACATCGAAGTCATCGAAATTGAATTGACCCAAAACATCCTTACAGCAAGTCTTCCTGACGTTGGAGACGGAGGCGACGCGTGGTAGCAAGAAATTAGCTATTAGCAATTAGCCTTTGGCCTTTAGC
>JBMNOU010000030.1:0-22044 GCA_050943215.1 Christensenellales bacterium
CTCTACGCGTTCGCACACACCATCTGCATCTTTTTTTAAATACCGCCTCTCTAGAACAACTTTTGCATTATCCGATAATATCAAAGTAACACCCCCATCCCCGCATTATATGGCAGATTATTAATACTAACATAAAAAGGCGCCGACAATCAAGATTGTCAAGATTTGAAATTATTAAATAATGTTTTGAAAATTTCGATATGATGGTCATTTCCAGAAGAAAAATATTCTATGCTGCCCGATAGTGTGTTTTTGCAACAACGGATATCATTTTTATCTAGAACCCGGCTCAACTGGCGTACAGTGCCGTGTCTGCCGTCAAATATTTTGCAGTCTATATGATAAGTGTGAAGTAAAAAGTCTTTAATCTCGTTTTCTATAAAAGAATAATGCGTACATCCGATAACCACCGAATCAATTTGTATACCGCTTAGGCCAGACAGCTTTTCTGTCAGATAGGAAAATATCGTCTTTGAGTCAATTTGGCCTTCTTCTATCAGATCGGCAAGGCCTTCGCATCCTATATTGATAACCTTGTCGGTGGCATCGAGTCTTTTTAGCAGAGTAAGGTATCTCTCCTGAGCTATTGTTGCCGGCGTTGCGAGTACCAATATCTTCCCGTTCCTTATTTCAGACAATGCGGGTTTTACAGCAGGCTCCATGCTGATGACGGGTATATTAAATTCTTCGCGCATCATCATAACCGCAGCACTTGTCGCTGTATTACAAGCCATAACAATTGCCTTTACGCCTTTTTCATACAAAAAACGCCCTGCTGCAAGCGACAGCGCTTTAATCTCACCTTCTGTTTTTTCTCCGTAAGGCGCGTTAATATTATCACCGTAATATATATAATTTTCGCAAGGCATCAGTTGAAAAGCCGTTTTCAGTACGCTGATACCGCCAACACCAGAATCAAAAAAACCGATCGGCTTGCAATGATCAGACATTATATCTCCAATTTAAAATGATGTCTAATTATACATTAATAAGAGCGCTCTTTCAATACTTTTGATCACAATCTATTTAATCTTAAGTACACGGCTTAATGCAAGAGAAATATATTTCGTTGAATTAATTGCCTGCTGCAATGAATTAGCATTATGCCCTACCTCTATCAGAAGGCACATATCAGAAACATGCTGGTTGTACCTGCCGGTTTTTACGCGTATCGGCCGCGTAAACCCTTTTTTGATTTTTTCGAGTTGGTTTGTGACTTCGAGCGCGAGCTTATAATTTGATTCATAGTTTGGCTTTTTATTAAACCCGTCACCGGTTTTCCCTTCTCCAGTACCTACAACGAACATAACCCTTGCACAATCATCCCCGTTAACTGTCACATAGTCGTATTTCCCTTGTTCGACGTTTCCGTACGCATCTCTATGCACATCGATAAAAACGCTGATCGTTGGATACTTTACCGCATAATTTTCCATTGTTATAAGAGATCGAGAGTATGCTGTGCTTAATGCAGGAGGCTCATGATTTGCCGTATTGTGCAAAACGTTATATCCGTATGCTTCGAGCTCTTTTTTTAGCGCTTCTCCTACCGCTACAATAGAATAGCTTTCGTCATTTGTTCTCCAGGCGCCCGTTTCAACGTATTCGCCGTTTAATGTCTGTCTATATGCCTCTTGAGTATGCGTATGATATATAAAGATTTGCGGACCCTGCGCACTAACAAAAAATTTTTTTGGCGCATCATTTTTAAAATCCAGTATTTCCAATTTTATTTTTTCGGGCAATACATCGAAATATATGTCAGTTCCTTGCTCAAATGAATTATCCGAGTTGAATTTTTCGTTCAGGTACACTTCTTCAAGATCAACACCATAAATAACAGGCATCTCCTGAGATAAAATCAGTTTATGACTATTAAGGTTTCTTTCCGAATTCCTTTCTTCTCCAGATGCATCAATCAGCAGATTGAGTTTAGTAAAAACGATCTTGTTTTTATCTGCAAAATCCATCTCCCCGGCACTGCTGGCAAATATAAAAGAAATAATCAGCATAAAAGTGATTGCAAAACAAAGCCCTGCTTTGATAAAAAAATAATCATCTCTTTTCCGGCAGAACACTCTTCTTTTATGTCCAATTTTATTGACTGAAAAGAACCGGTATTTGTCTGTATACTTATTCATTTATTATTGCACTCCTAAAAAAATGTATGCAGCAATATCATGATGTATACATTACCTGCATTAATTTATTTTTTTAGTGCATATAACGTCTCGTTTCTTCGAGTGTTAGATTTTTATGCAGCGCAATATTTAGCCCGTCCGATATGATCCTAGCAAGGTCTTTGACAACCTTGTCTATTTCCTTTGGCGTGACAATCATATCCGCATCTTCAACATCCATCATGCTTTTTAGTATTTCCTGCATCTTTGTCTGTATTCGGGTGTCCTGCGGCGTTTTGGACATCGCCGTTTCTATTAGGTCCTGAGCAATAGTCGAAGCAAAAACGACCAATGGTACGCCTAGAGCCAAAACGGGAACGCCCAGTGTCTCTTTGTCAAGTGCTTTGCGTTTATTTCCGATCCCTGCTCCGGGCGATATACCGGTATTCGCAACCTGAATGGTTGTTCGCACGCGCTCTAAGTTTCGGGATGCTAGCGAATCAATCGCAATGATCAATGTTGGCTTAATCCTCTCTACGATGCCCTCTATGATCTCTCCCGTTTCAACACCTGTGATGCCAAGCACGCCGGGGGATACTGCGCTGACATTGCCAAGCCGCTGATCGATGCCTTCAGGCGCATATTCATGTATATGCCGCGTGACAAACACCATGTCACAAACCTCGGGGCCAAGCGCATCCGGCGTCACCATCCGGTTGCCCAGACCCACGACGAGCACGCTCCCGGCTATTTCATTTCCTGCCATGCTTTTTATCTCGTTCGCAAGCACCTTTGAGCAGTTTTCATCCAGCAGCGCATCCCCGCCCGCCAGTTCCTTGACCTCCAGCGTAACATATGTTCCTCTTTTTTTGCCAAGTGCTTTTTCTCCCTCTTCGGATGTAATGGTTACTTTACATCTCTTTATGCCCGGCATAATTACGTCATTGAAAACGTTGACTCCGTTTATCTGCTGCTGGCCGTATGCCTCCGTTGCTTCCATTGCCAAATCCGTTCTGATCATGATATCCTCCAAAAAATTTGATGCTATTAGTATTCGCAGACAGCCTTAAAAAAACGCAAAAAAAGAAAGCGTCTGACTGCTTTCTATTTTTAATAATATATTAGAATTGTCTGCTTCCGGGTTTAATAGCGGGTATGCCTGTTTTGCATAAAGGACATTCTTTTGGATCATATGACGCAACCTCCATACTAAGCACTGTAGAAAACGGTACGCCGAAATCAACTTTGCCATCTGAACGGTCAACAATACAGCCGACACCTGCCACTTGTGCTCCCGTCTTTTGAATAAGCATCATGACATCCCTAACCGAGCCTCCTGTTGTGATAACGTCTTCGACAATAAGCACTTTTGCACCTTTGTCCACTGAAAACCCACGCCTTAGAATCATTTTACCGTTTTCTCTTTCAGCAAAAATATTGGGTACCCCAAGCTGTCTTGAAACTTCATAGGCAAGAATAATTCCGCCGACCGCCGGACCTATAACAATATCGATATTCTGAAACTTTTCGGATAATGCTTTTGAGAACTTTTCAGCAATAGACGCGTTTGTAAAGAGCTTTGCACACTGTATGTACTTGTCCGAATGCCGGCCCGAAGTCAATAAAAAATGCCCTTCGAGCATAACACCGGTCTCTTTAAAAATTTTTAGTATTTCTTCTTTTTTCATCTTTCAACCTCCAGCGCGCCTGTCAGCGCAGAAATGTCATCGATTTTTATCATCTCGGCATAATCCTCAAGCTCGGCTAAAATACGCAGAGATGCTTCGGGGTCGATCAAGTTCGCCGTGCCGACCATCACGGCTGCCGCGCCGCAAAGCATGAATTCAGCTACGTCCTCCCCCGTCATAATACCGCCCATTCCGATAATAGGGATATCGACTGCTTGTGATACGTCGTACACCATCTTTAGCGCAACGGGCTTTATGCAAGGCCCAGAGAGGCCTCCCGTGATGTTGCCAAGAATCGGACACTTTGTTTTAGCATCCACAGCCATTGCAGGCAACGTATTGATCAGAGAGACCGCATCAGCACCTGCGCTTTCAACGGCTGCCGCAATACGCACAACATTCCCGGCTGCCGGGGTAAGTTTGACAATCACCGGCTTTTTCGTTACCTCCATAACCTGCCTAACACATCGTTTTGCTGCTTTTTCATCCGTACCGATGCTTGCGCCCCCCATTTTAACATTTGGACAGGATATATTAAGTTCGAAAAAATCAATATGAGTATCATTCAGCTTGTCAACCACATAAACATAGTCATCTATGCACTGGCCTGCGACATTTGCAATAGTCACCGTGTTAAACTTCTCTAATTTCTTAAGGGTCTTATCAATGAACGCATCCACACCCGGATTCTGCAAACCAACGCTGTTGATAATGCCCGATACAGTTTCGGCAATCCTCGGAGGTTTATTGCCTATGCGTTTCTCAGGCGTCAGCGATTTCAATGCGATGCCCCCAAGGCGGTTTATATCAATAAACCAGGAATGCTGCTCACCAAATGCGAACGTACCCGACGCCGCGATAACGGGGTTTTTAAGATATTTACCGCATAGCTTGACCGACATATTGACAGCCATTAAAGCATCACCTCATATAAATCAAAAACAGGGCCTTCAATACACACTTTTTTATATTCCGGCCCGTCCTCTGTGTTCACACCACAGGCGCATGTCGCACAGGCACCAAACCCGCAGCCCATCCGCTGTTCCATCGATGCCTGAGCAGCAATACCATATGGTTTGATTATTTCCCTTAATGTACGCAGCATCATGGGCGGCCCACATGCCAGCACAACATCCGGTTTTTTTTCATTAAGCCGTTTTTTCACCAAATCTGTAATAAACCCTTTCTCACCGATTGTTCCATCATCCGACGTAACAAATATTTTTTCACATAATAGTTCAAAATCACTTAGACAATATACGTAATCTTTGCCCTTGTGCCCAAGAAAAGCCTCATAGCTTTTATCCGGCCATTTTTTAGTCACCGTAAGCAATGGCGCAATACCCATACCACCACCCACAAGAAAAATGCGTTTTTCAGCAATTTTAAGGTTGAATCCTCTCCCCACAGGCATGATCGCATCGATCTTAGCACCGCTGAGAACACCTGATAATGCATTCGTCCCTTTTCCTTTTATTTGATAGAATAAGGTAACGGTCTGCTTACCGGCATCGGCTGTACCGATGCTGATTGGACGCTTAAGCAGCAGCTCGTCATGTCCGGGTATTGCGATATTTGCAAATTGTCCTGGTACAAAATTAGCAAGATCGGCATCTGGGCATTGCAAAACCATACGATAAATCTGCGCTGCAATTTCCTTATTCTCTTTGACTATGGCTTTTACTTTTTTAAACATTTCAACTCCCAATATCGGATAGGCTGACCGGAACAATATCCTGATCCGTTTTACCGAGTTTTAGACTTTGGAGCAGCACTTTTGCCGTATCAAGCGACGTAATGCATGGAATACGGTGCTCAACGGCAAGGCGCCTTAGTTTAAACCCGTCTCTATCGGCACGGCGGCCTTTTGTCGGTGTGTTAAGTATCATCTTCAATTGACCGCTCTCCACCAGTTCTTTGATTGCTTTGCTGTCTTTTGACAGTTTAGGCACGGCGTTCGCAGCAACGAAATTGAAGTTCAGAACATGCGCTGTACCAGTTGTCGCGTAAATATCGTAGCCTAGGTAATCAAGCACAGCAGCAATCGGTATTAGCTCTTGCTTGTCGTTGTCAGCAACGGTTAGCAATACGCTTCCCGCTTCATTCGGTATTGCAAGGCCCGAAGCAATCAGTCCTTTTAAAAGCGCTTCTGAATAATCGGTTGAAATACCAAGAACCTCTCCTGTTGATTTCATCTCGGGACCGAGCCCGACTTCGACATCAGGCAGTTTCTCAAACGAAAACACTGGTACTTTTACAGCTGTGATATGGCGTTTTGGATATAATCCCGTACCGTATTCCATATCAGAGAGTTTCTCCCCGAGAGATACCCTGACTGCCAATGCGATCATAGGAATACCCGTTACCTTCGAAATATAAGGCACTGTACGGCTGGAGCGCGGATTAACTTCTATGACGTAAATCTCTCCGCCCGATATCACAAACTGTATGTTAACTATGCCGCGCACATCTAGCGCAAGCGCCAGTTTTCTTGTTATTTCAATAATCTCTGCCTCTTGCTTGCCGTTAATCTTCCTTGCAGGATAGACGGATATCGAATCACCTGAATGGACGCCAGCGCGTTCAATATGTTCCATAATACCGGGTATCAATATTTCTTCTCCGTCGCATATCGCGTCCACTTCAAGCTCGAGCCCCGTCATGTATTTATCGATCAACACGGGATGTTCCTGTTCATACCGTCCGATTATGCGCATATACTCATGAATACCATCCTCATCCCAGGCAATCTCCATACCCTGTCCGCCAAGCACATATGACGGACGCACGAGCACTGGATACCCAAGAGAACAAGCGGCTTCCACGGCCTGCTGTTCCGTAAAAACCGTCCGTGCTTTTGGTCTTTTTATGTTAAGTTTTTCGAGGAGCGCTTCAAACTCTTTTCTATCCTCCGCCCGGTTAATACTATCTAGCGAAGTACCTATGATTCTGTATCCCATCGCCTCAACATACTTGGCCAGCTTGATAGCTGTCTGCCCTCCAAACTGTACAACGACCCCTTCAGGTTCTTCCTGTTCTAGAATGTTGCCAACTTCTTCGGGTGTCAGCGGCTCAAAATAGAGCCGATCTGATGTATCAAAATCCGTCGATACTGTCTCTGGATTATTATTGACTATAACGGTATCGTATCCAGCACGTTTGAGCGCCCAGACGCAGTGTACGCTACAATAGTCAAATTCAATTCCCTGGCCGATTCGGATGGGACCCGACCCCAGCACGACCACCGTCTTGTTTTTCGGCGGTTGTGCTTCATTTTCCTGATCATATGTTGAGTAATAATACGGGCTTTGAGCATCAAATTCTGCACCGCACGTGTCCACCATTTTAAACGTAGGCAATATCCCCAAACGTTTGCGTAGTTGCCTTATATACAATTCGTCTTTTCCTGTAAAAGCGGCGATAGCGTTGTCCGAAAAACCCATCCTTTTTGCACCTTTGAGCATATCGAATGTTAACACGCCCTCACCGCCCATAGCAAACGCAGTCTCTAGGTCAATGATGGCTTTAAATTTAGTAAGATACCACAGATCGATTTTTGTCAGCTCATTGATCTTCGAAAGCGGTATGCCTCTCCTTATGGCCATAGCAACAAGGAATATTCGATCGTCATCCTGTTCTAAAATCTTTTCTAATAGCGCTTCATTGCTGTATCCTGCTGCAAATGGAAATACCAATGAATAAAGATTAAGCTCAAGAGACCGCACCGCTTTTAAAAAAGCACTTTCAAAATTTGAACCAATGGCCATCACTTCTCCTGTTGCCTTCATCTTTGTACCGAGCTGTTTATTGGCTGTTGTAAATTTATCAAAAGGCCACCTTGGAAATTTGATAACCACATAATCAAGTGTCGGTTCAAAACACGCAAATGTTTTTCCCGTCACACCATTTCGAATCTCATCCAGTCCGAAACCAATAGCTATTTTGGCTGCAACCTTTGCAATCGGATAACCCGTTGCCTTTGATGCAAGCGCGGAAGATCGGCTAACCCTTGGGTTCACCTCGATCACATAATAATGCATGCTCTCGGTATCAAGCGCAAACTGTACGTTACATCCACCTTTAATCTCAAGCGCGCTGATAATATTCAGTGAAGCTGTTCTTAAAAGCTGATATTCTTCGTCCCTCAGTGTTTGGGAAGGCGCAACAACAATGCTGTCACCCGTATGGATGCCAACAGGGTCTATATTCTCCATGTTACAGACAGTAATACAGTTGCCCTTTGAATCCCGGATGACTTCGTACTCGATCTCTTTGTACCCAGCCACGCTTTTTTCGATTAAAACCTGAGATACTCGGCTGGCAAATATGCCGCTTTTTGTAATGTCGATTAGTTCATCGTCGCTATACGCGATTCCGCCTCCTGTGCCGCCCAGTGTATAGGCCGGGCGTACTATGAGCGGATAACCGTGCACCCGGGCAAATGCCAATGACTCATCTACCGATCCCGCTATTACACTTTCGATAATCGGTTCGCCTATTTCGTCCATCAGCTCTTTAAATGCTTCCCTATCTTCGGCCTTTTTGATTGATCCCGCATCGGTGCCAAGCAGTTTAACGCCGAATGTGTCAAGAATGCCGCTTTCATACAGTTCCATCGCGAGATTCAAGCCTGTCTGTCCGCCCAGTGTTGCCAGCATGCTATCTGGTCTTTCCTTATCGATGATGCTGCGTATTACATTGACGGTCAGTGGCTCGATATAGACTTTATCTGCGATGTCCGTATCTGTCATAATAGTCGCCGGATTAGAGTTGACTAATACGACCTCTATTCCCTCTTCTTTTAGCGCTCTGCAGGCCTGAGTGCCTGCGTAGTCAAACTCAGCAGCCTGCCCGATGATGATCGGGCCTGAACCGATGACAAGGACTTTTTTAATATTTTTATCTCTTGGCATATTATTTCCTCATTCTATCGATAAACTCGTCAAAAAGATACGCTGTATCCTCTGGACCAGGCGAGGCCTCAGGATGAAACTGCACCGTAAACATATCGTGGTCTATATACCGAATACCCTCGATCGTACCGTCGTTCCAATTTCTGTGGCTCACCTCAAGGCCTCTTGGCAAAGTTTCTTCGACAATCGCATAACCATGATTCTGCGATGTAATATATACTCTGTCTTTTTTAAGGTCTTTGACAGGATGGTTCGATCCTCTGTGACCATATTTGAGTTTTTTTGTATCCGCGCCCATCGCGAGAGATAATAGCTGATGACCAAGGCATATACCAAACATCGGGAGTTTGCCCATGAGCTGCCTTACGTTGTTGATCACTTCCGTGTTGTCTTTGGGGTTTCCCGGGCCATTCGAAAGCATCACTCCGTCAAACCCGCCGCTGAGTATTTCTTTTGCACTTGTCCTTGCAGGGTACACAGTAAGGGCGCAATTTCTTTTCTTTAGACTGCGCAGTATATTTTCCTTAACCCCGCAGTCGATTACCGCCACTTTCAGATCTCCCGAACAATATTCATATTTCTCTTTACACGTCACAATATCGACAGGCAGTTTGCAGATATACGCTTTCATGTTGCTTATTTGCTCTTCAGACGGCTCCTGCTGTGTGATAACACCCCGCATAGTACCCTTTTCTCTGATGATGCGGGTTAGCGCCCGCGTATCGATATCGTAAAGCCCGCAGATATCATTATCTTCAAGATATTTATTAAGATCTCCCTGGCTTCGCCAATTTGATGGTTGATCGCATACTTCGCGTACGATAAAGCCGCTGACTTGCGGACGCGTCGACTCTAGGTCAAACGTGTTGACACCATAATTTCCGATCAGCGGATATGTCATTGCAACGATCTGGCCGCAATAAGACGGGTCTGTCAGCACTTCTTGGTATCCTGTCATCCCTGTATTAAAAACAACTTCTCCTGCAATATCCTTTTTTGCGCCGAAGCTTTTGCCGACAAACCGTGTTCCGTCCTCTAGTGTGAGTATGGCCATTAAAGGTTCTCCTCTCAAGCTCTAAAAATCTATTCCTCGCTTTTGCAAAGCGGTATTTATCTCCTCTTTCATGTCGATCACTGACTGTCTCGCCGCGTGGACGGCAGAAAGACCGGTATATTGGTCTTTTTTATATGCAAGCAGTACACCTCTTGATGAGTTGACCAAAGCACCAAGCCCATTATTATCAAAATTGACAGCGATATCGTCCGCGCCCGCTCCCTGTGCACCATACCCGGGCACCAGGAAGAATGTATTTTTCATTTGACGCCGAAGCGTTTGTGCCACTTCCGGATATGTTGCCCCCACGACAGCGCCCACAGCGCTATATCCATGTTGACCGATATACTGTTTTCCCCAGAGCGCAACTTTATTAGCGACGATTTGATAAAGCTTATTCCCGCCGACATCAAGATCCTGAAATTCACCACCCGATGGATTGGACGTTTTTATCAGCACAAATATCCCCTTTCCGGTTTTTTCACAATCGTTTAGAAATGGCTCTATACCGTCAATGCCAAGATACGCATTGATCGTAATAAAATGCGCGGCACTGTTTTGCAAATACGCTTCGGAATATGCTTCTGCGGTAGAACCGATATCGTTTCTTTTGACGTCAGCGATCACGATAAGCCCCGCTTTCTCCGCATATGCCATGGTATCATGGAAGCATTGTATACCGGCCGCAGCGTATATTTCATAATAAGCAGACTGCACCTTAACGGAAGGGACGATATCTTTGACCGCATCGATTATACCGCAGTTATATTTCAGTATGCATTTGGCCATTGTCTGCACTGTCGGTAAGGCGTATCTTGACCGATACGCCTCGGGCAGGTAATCATATTTTGTATCGAGTCCAACGCAAATGGGGGATCTCATTTGCTTAATTTTTTCACACAATCGGTCTATTTGCATGTCTTCTCTCCAAATACCAATTTCCCGTCCACAATGGTATGCGTGACGGCACCTTTCAATTTTTGGCCTATAAACGGCGTATTCTTACCTTTGGAAATGATATCCTCTTCCTTCAAAATATATTCCTTATCCATATCCACAATCGTAATATCGGCAGGTACACCCTCTTTTATCACCCCTCCCGGTTTGCCTATGATCTTTGCCGGGTTGGCTGAAAACAGCTTCGCGAGAAGTTTCGCATCGTCTGTCAGGTATGTCACTGCCAGTGAAAATGCTGTTTCAAAGCCGGATATACCAAAAGCAGCCAACGCGTATTCTATGTTTTTCTCGTCTTTGTGATGCGGCGCATGATCCGTAGCGATTGCGTCTATTGTACCGTCAAAAAGCCCTTGCCTGACCGCTTTAATATCATCTTTTGTTCTAAGGGGAGGATTCACCTTTGTGTTGGCATCATAACCCTGGCACATGCTATCATCACCGGAAAAGTAATGCGGAGCGCTTTCGCATGTCACCTTCACGCCACGTTTTTTGGCGCTTTTTATGATCTCAATGCCACCCCGAGTTGATACATGCTGTATATGAACCCTAAGACCATATGTTTCAGCTAAGATAATATCCCGTGCAATCATCGTCTCTTCGGCCGCGCGGGATATGCCCGGTAAACCAAGTACCGTCGAATAATAGCCTTCGTTCATAACGCCGCCGCCCCGGATATCAAGGCATTCTTCATGAGCCATGATAAAAGACCCATATGTTTGCGCATATTGCATTGCGATCTTCATCATCATGCCATTCTCTATTGGTCGTCCATCATCCGAAAAGGCAACGCAGCCGAGCGATGCCAGTTCTCCCATTTCTGTCAGTTCTTTACCTAGCAGCCCTTTTGTCGCGGCACCAACAGGATATACTTTTGTCACGGCCTTTTTTGCCTTCTGAAGCACAAGCGTGCAGACAGCCGCATTATCCAAAACAGGTACAGTATTGGGCATACAGCAGACAGCTGTATAGCCGCCCTTTGCAGCCGCCATCGTACCAGATATTATGTCTTCTTTATATTCCTGTCCCGGCTCTCTTAAATGGCAGTGCAGATCGATAAACCCAGGAAAAATCTTTTTTCCGCCTGCATCGATCACGTTTGAAGTTTCTCCGACATCCTTTCCGATCTCTTTGATATATCCGTTTTCTATTAGAACATCCAGCCTGCCCGCCTTTTCTCCGGCCGGGTTAACGATATCACCCCCGCATATCTTAAGCGTCATAGTTCTTCCTCCTGGTCAGTAAATAGAGCAGCGCCATTCTTATGGCCACACCATTTGTTACCTGTGTATTGATCGCAGAAAAGTCGGCATCGACAACCGGACTCGATAGCTCGACACCCCTGTTAACCGGCCCCGGGTGCATAATGAGTACGTCTTTTTTGCATATTTTTAAAACAGCTTCATTGACGCCGAAAAAGTTGTGGTATTCACGAAGCGACGGAAAAAACTCTCCCTCGAGTCTCTCTTTTTGTATCCTTAGAGTCATAACAACATCCGCATCCGATACCGCCTGCTCCAAATTATTTGTGACGATCGCTTCTGTCTGTTCAATTTCGGTCGGCATCATTGTGTTCATACCGCAAAGCGTAACCTTTGCACCGAGTTTGGTTAGGCCCCAAAGATTACTTCTTGCGACCCGGCTATGTGTAATATCGCCTATGATCGTAACTTTTAGCCCACTGATTCCACCAAACTTTTCTTTCATTGTGAACATATCAAGCAATGCCTGTGTCGGGTGTTCATGCATACCGTCCCCTGCGTTTATAACGCTTCCCGAAAACCGGTCAGCTAAGTATTTGGGTGTGCCTGCAAACGGATGACGGATTACGATAACGTCCGTTTCCATCGCCTCAATAGTGCGTCCGGTGTCAAAAAGCGTTTCCCCCTTATTGACGCTGCTTGTGGAAACACCAAGATTGCTGAATGTCGCCCCCAGATATTTTGCAGCGAGTTCAAAGCTAAGGCGTGTTCTCGTGCTGTTTTCATAAAACAAAGAGACAACCGATTTGCCTTGAAGATGCGGCATCTTTTTTGCATTCTGCATCAATAGCTGTTTCATTGTCGTGGCCGATTTGAGTATCAGGCTGATTTCTTCAGCTGACATATCATAAAGGCCGATGATATCTTTTGATTTTAACAACATATTTTACTCCGGATATCGTATTAGTAGCAATACTGCCCCTGTCTTTTTTTTATGCTTTTTCGTTCTTTATATCAAATTTTTCAGGCAATACAGCGTTGAGAATGATGCCAACAAGCGCTGCAAGCGCAATTCCCGAAACTGTAAAGCTCTCGCTAATTGGTATCGTAACACCGATACCAACGACTAGTGTGATTGACAATATCAGTAGATTTCTGCTACTGGTAAAATCAACATGGGCTTCCGCCATAGTCCTGATACCAATTGCGGAAATCATACCGAATAGAACAATGCTCATGCCTCCAACAATCGGTAACGGAATGGTTTGCAGAAAAGCGCTGAAGTACCCGATAAACGCTAATACAATCGCATATATGGCCGCAATTCTAAGAATTTTTGGGTTATAGTTTTTTGTTACAGCCAGCACGCCAGTATTTTCACCGTATGTTGTGTTTGCAGGCCCTCCAATCAGCCCGGCGAACATTGTGGCAATGCCATCGCCAATCAGCGTTCTGTGCAAACCTGGGTCTTCAAAGAAGTTTTTACCGACAACCGCCCCGTTCGTTGTGATGTCACCAAGATGCTCCATAAACGTTGCAATAGATATCGGCGCAATGATCAGAATCGAGCTTCCGCTAAACGCCGGCCATTGCCAATTTCCAGATATCCATTCATTGGGTAACTGTATGATGCTTACGTTATTAAATGGTGTAAAATCCATCAATACGCCTGTACCTTGCGGTACAGCAACGGCGTAATGCAAAACGATCGCAACGATATATCCCACAGCAAGACCACATAATACCGGAAGTAATTTGAAAAATCCTTTTATGAAAATTGATATAATAACAACTGTCACAACAACGGACGCTGCAACAACCCATTTCGTCCATAGCAGTCCCCCTACAAAGTCGGCGGTGATGTCATTAAATATTACTGTTGGGGCTAACGTAAGGCCAATAACAACAATGACAGGCCCTGTAACAATTGCGGGAAAAAGTTTTTTCACTTTATCAGGACCGATCATTTTAACCAGCAGTGAAAAAACAAGATAACAGGCACCGGCGACGATAATGGCACCTTTTGCATATTCTTTACCTTCGTTTTGAACCACATAGGCAATCGCCAGCATGAATGCAAAACTCGAGCCCAAAAACACAGGAACTTTTCGTTTTGTGATTAAGTGAAATATGAGCGTCCCGCCGCCAGCAGCGATCAGCCCAATCGCGGGGTCAAGGCCTGTCAGTTTAGGCACAATAATTGTTGCTCCAAACATGGCAAACATATGCTGCAGACCCAGCACGGCCATAGCCCCCCATCCTTTTGTTTTCTCCATTAATACCCTCCTGCGAAATAAGAATGATACCTGACGGGTTTAAAAAAACCTTATCATTTACGATAAGGTTGAACCATGCAAATCGTTGATAACGACATTATCATATCCGTCAATCTCTGTAACATGTACACTGACTACTTCCGCTTTTGACGTTGGTATATTCTTTCCAATATAATCTGCTCTTATCGGAAGCTCCCTGTGTCCCCTGTCTACAATAACAGCCAGCTGAATATAGTTAGGGCGCCCAAGATCAATCAGCGCGTCCATCGCAGCTCTCACCGTACGTCCCGTATATAACACATCATCGCAAAGCACAATGGTCTTTTTATTGATATCAAACGCGATATCCGTGCCTTTAAATACCGGATGATCGGCAAGCAGCGATAAGTCATCGCGGTAGAACGTAATATCTAGAGAACCCAAATCGACATGTACACCCTCAAATTCTTCGATATACCGGGCAATACGTTTTGCCAAAGGAACCCCCCGGCGATGGATTCCAATCAAAACAACGTTTTCAGCGCCTTTGTTTTTTTCAATAATTTCATGTGCAATGCGTCTGAGTGCTCTGTCAAGCGCCAAACCATCCATAACCAACGCTTTCTCCATGGCGATACCTCCGTTTCCCGCATCAAAAAAGCCTTGCCGACCGGCAAGGCTAACTAAGCAATACATCAACAACACTACCTTGCCGGACTCTCCTGGACCGAATTAAAGGATTGCTTTTATTGCTTAAACCATAACATAAGCGAGATTTGTTGTCCAGATATTTTTTGATATTTTATATAAAAATATTGATTTAATAAGCATTTGCATGACGTTCTATTGTTTAATAATAAAGTTTTTGATAGAATCGAATAATCTTTGGTACTTCTTCCAAAGAAATTTTAATGGCGGGGTCTTTCTTCATGATTCCTTTAAATCAAATTCAATGCTTTATATTAGATATGGACGGTACAATATACCTTGGCGGACAAGTGATCCTAGGAGCGCATGAATTGCTCGGTCTTTTTGAAAAAAGAAATATCCCTTACTATTTTTTTACTAACAATTCATCAAAATCACCCGAGGATTATTTGTATAAGCTAGAAGAGCTTGATTTTGGCAAATTCTCTCGGGACAAGCTCATCACTTCTGGAGATGTAACGGCCCTTTATATCCTAAATACATTCGGCAAAAATGCAAAAGCTTATGTAGTTGGAACAGAATCTTTAATAAAACAGCTAACTCTCAAAGGAATTGACTGTTCAGACAGCAAGCATCCTGACTGCGTTGTCGTTGGTTTTGACACTACGTATACATTTGATAAAGCAAAACGCGCTGTAGACCTGCTGCGGCACGGTGTCCCCTTCTTGGCAACAAACATAGATGCTGTTTGCCCGTTAGAAGGTGGGCAGGTACTTCCCGATTGCGCAAGTATATGTGCTATGCTGACTCACGCTACCGGTAAACATCCGAAATATCTTGGCAAACCGTTTGTAGAAACCGCAGCGTATATAAAGAAAGCCACAGGCGTGCCGCCAAATAAAACCGCCATCATCGGAGATAGGCTATACACTGATATGCGACTAGCGCTGGACAACGGAATGTGCGCAATAGGTGTTTTGTCCGGAGAAATGACGCAAAGGGATATCGATCATAGTGATTCTCCGCTGCATTATGTCTTTAACAGCGTATTGGATCTTTTTATGTCTATGAAATAAAACAATAACATATTACCATTATTGATTTGCATATACGGCAGTACAATAACCAAATTTGAATCGAAAGGTATTAAACGGAATTGATAAAGCCAAAGACAGTATGCACGTGGTTATACGACCTGCAAACAACAAAGGAGATAAGCTTTACTGCCCATAAACCGCCCTAATTTACTTGCTGGTATTACCTAAATCATCTCTTTAATCATCCCATACAAAATGGGCATAACCTTCTGCAGTGAATGAGGCCTAAAGCTTTTGTCAACAAAAACATGGTCTGTTTGCCCCATAGCAATTAGTTTTGCATCTTTTTCCCGAAGTATTTTATAAATAAATTTTACTTTTACTGAACTTAAATCGGATACAGTAAGACGCACTGTCAGTTCGTCGTTGTAGTTTGCAGGATGTATATATTTGCATTTGTCTGTAATCGGGGCAAAAAAATATCCTAGGTCTTCAATATCCTTATAACTCATTCCACATTTTCTGATTAGTTCTTCGAGTGCAATGTCAAACCAATTGAAATAATTTGCATGATGTGCGAACCCTTGTCTGCCGACTTCCGAATATCTAACACGAATTTTACATTCGATCATTTTCATTGTAGCCTCCTGCAAGAAGTATAATTTATAATCCTTTTTCAAGCAATATTTCCCGGGCAGAATCGGATTCAGACTCTAAAACCAGCACTTCATATGTATCGCTGTTTCTTTTTGTTTTTGATGAGATATTGCTTATCTTTACAAGTATCCCTTCAGATTCCAAAGCCATCTGCATAGAATTTGCCATCTTTTTAGAATTGGCCATACCTACTACAATCCACATAGCCACTCCTTAAGATCCCGCCTCTCCGGCAAAAACAATTCCATATGCGGTAAAAATCTGCGCATTTCCACGTATTTTGATTGCCGATGTATTCTCTGTAAACTGTGCAATCATCACTTCGCCTTTATCAAGTTTTTCTGTATGATGAAACTTCGTATCTTTCCCTCTTGTCATTCCGATTATGTTAACGCCGTCTTTGAGCGCTTTAATAACGATGAAATCTTGTTTGTTATTTGAATCGGTCGTGTCCATAAATATTACACTCCAATATTATTTGGTAACATAGTAACATATTTTTACGTATTCTTCAATAGATAACAATATCATTTAACGACAACATTCTCACTGCCGAATTCCGATACAAGGCTCTTTATCAGCGAACCAGTTACAGACACATTAAGGCTATTCCCTGTTCTGATTTTTTTCCCGGTCTTTTCAACCATAACCGTTACTCTCTGAGTACCGGGAGATGTTTTTAAAATCCTCTTTAAGCTGTCCGTGCTCTCTCCCATATCCTTCGGAATGCGTATAAAAAGATTTTTATCAAGATATGATGCATCCTGCCTATCAAAAGGCACAATATTTTCGGCCAGCAGCTGCGGCACTTCTCCTTCACGAATATCCACCTTGCCTGTTACGCGCACAATAGAATCGTCTACAAGAAAAAGCTCGCATTTCTGATAAACGCTTGGGAATATAACAAGCTCTATCGTTCCATACAAATCTTCTAAAAAAGCGTTGGCCATCATTTTTTTCTGTTTTGTGGATCGGCGGCGAATACCGATTAAAATGCCTACAAGCTCGACAACTCTTGATTCAAAATATTTGGCGGAATTTACATCTTCAGTAGCTGACATTATCTTAAAAATGTTGATGTCTCTTTCTTCCAGCTCTACTTTATACTGGTCCAGAGGATGTCCGGATAGATAAACTCCAGTGGCGATTTTCTCCATTGTTAGCAGTTTCTCTTTCGCATATTCTGCAATATTCGGATAGTCGTCTGCATCGCTGTAACCGAGCGCCGGGAGTGCATCAAACAACGACACCTGTCCTTCAATATTCCGCTTTTTCGCTTCTTGTGCAGATTTTAAAACTCTTTCACTGGCTGCCATCAGCTGAGATCTTTTAATTCCCAGACTATCGAAACAACCTGCAATTATCATTCCCTCCAGCATCTTTTTATTGATGGAATCCACCGTTCTATTGATAAAACCTCTAAAGCTTGTGTACGGGCAGTTCTGCCTTTCCTTTACGATTTCTTCGGCAGCTCGTCCTACATCTCTGATCGCGGCAAACCCGAACCGTATCGCGTTGCCTTCAACCGAAAATAAAAATTGCGATTTGTTGATATCCGGTGTCAGCAACGTAATACCGGCGCTCGTGCAATATTGTATATATGCCGATATTTTGTCTGGTGTGCCAATAAAGCTATTTAATAGCGCTGTTAAGTATTCTACTTTATAGTGACACTTAAGATAGGCAGTATAATAAGCGATCGCTGCGTATGCGCAGGCATGGGATTTATTAAATGCGTATTCTGCAAAATCCATCATCTGATCGAATATTCGCTCTGCAACCTTCGCAGATACTCCCCTTTTAACCGCACCCTCTACCCCTCTTGACTCGTCTCCGTATACGAAAATACGGCGTTCTTTTTCCATAACGTCTTTTTTCTTTTTAGCCATTGCTCTGCGTACAAGGTCACTGCGTCCGAGGGAATAACCTGCAAGATCACGCACGATCTCCATTACCTGCTCCTGATAAACCATGCATCCATATGTTTCGCTTAGAATCCTCTTAAGTTTGGGATGCTCGTAGCTAAGCTTATCCGGATGCGCTTTGGCTTCAAGATACGCCGGAATTGAATCCATCGGACCCGGCCTAAAAAGTGAAATCCCTACCATTATATCCCCAAGATTTGTCGGCTTTAGCCGCTGCATCAGCCCTCTCATCCCCGCACTTTCCAGCTGGAATACGCCGTCTGTATCACCCGATGCAATCAGCTCAAAAACTTTTTCATCATCAAACCGAAGATTTTCAAGACGGATATCTTCACCTCTTGTCTGCCTGACCGTTTCAATGGTATGGCGTATAACCGTAAGATTTCGCAGACCAAGAAAGTCCATTTTAAGAAGCCCGAGGCTTTCAAGAGTGGTCATTGGGAACTGAGTGATCACGCTGCCGTCCCGCGGGTTGATCTGTAGCGGTACATATTCTGTAACGGGCAGTCGCGATATCACCACTCCTGCAGCGTGTGTGGATGCATGCCTTGGTATCCCCTCGAGTTTCATTGCGGTATCAATCAGATTCTTTATTTCAGGTTTTGTCCGGTATTCCATCATCAGCCGGTCGTTTTCCTGCAGTGCACGTGATATTGTCATCTTTAATGCGAACGGCACCATCTTAGCAATCCTATCAGCATCAGCCAATGGCACTTTTTGCGCACGGGCAACGTCGCGTATAACCTGTTTGGCGCCAAGAGTTCCAAATGTAATAATCTGCGCAACACGGTCTTCGCCATATTTTCTGACAACATAATCAATAACCTCCTGCCTACGTTCGATACAAAAATCGATATCGATGTCGGGCATGCTGATCCTGTCTGGGTTGAGGAACCGTTCGAACAACAATGAGTACTCGATTGGATCGATATCGGTAATTCGAAGCGTATAAGCGGCAAGGCTGCCCGCCGCGCTACCTCGCCCCGGACCAACCATGATACCATTATCACGTGCGAATTTTATAAAATCCCAAACGATCAAAAAATAGTCGGTAAAACCCATATGGTCAATGATTTCAAGCTCGTATTCAAGGCGTTCTTTTAGAATATCGGTTACGGCATCATATCTTTGCGCAAGACCGTCAAAGCAGATGTTTTTTAAATACGCTGCGTGGCTTATCTCACCCGGCACTGTAAATTCGGGCAGATGTATTGCCCCAAAGTCCATCGTAATATTACACTTTTCAGCAATAACCAGTGTGTTATCAATGGCCTCGGGTATATGCCTGAATAAAAAAGCCATCTCCTCGCTGCTCTTTAAATAAAATTCGTCCGTGCCAAACTTCATCCTGTTTTTTTCTTCAACATATGCTCGTGTTTGAATGCACAGCAGGACATCCTGTGCCTGAGCATCCTCTTTGTATGTATAATGAACGTCGTTCGTTGCGACAACCGGTATTGAAAGGCGATTGCTCATGTCAATAATCGCCGCATTAACCTGTTTTTGTTCGGGCAGAAAATGATCCTGCAGTTCCAAATAAAAATCCCCACCAAACATATCCCTTAAACGTATTGCCAGCATGTCCGCGCCGGACGTATCGCCGCTCAGGATCATTCTTTGGATATCACCGGCAAGACAGGCGGATAGGCAAATAAGCCCGACCTTATATTGTTCTAATACTTCATAATCAATCCTCGGTTTATGGTAAAACCCCTGCGTAAACGCTATGGAAGACAACCGCATCAAATTTTTATACCCGGCGTTATCCTTTGCCAACAACACAAGATGGGAATATTCCTTCATATCCTTGGTTTTGTCCGCCATCCTGCCTGGAGCGACATATACTTCGCATCCAATAATCGGCTTTATACCGGTCTCGACCGCTTTTTTATAAAAGTCGACCACGCCATACATCGCGCCATGATCCGTAATCGCAATGCTGTGCATATTGAGCTGTTTTGCCCTGTCTATGATATCGCTGATTCTGGCAGTGCCATCAAGCAGGCTATATTCCGTATGCAGATGCAAATGCGTAAAATCCATGATTTTATTAAACCTCCGCTTTTTATATCATACTCTAAAAGCATATGCCATTCAAATACTTTTGGCATTGTATGATCTTTTTCAAAACGTCAAATATACAACAAGCCAAAGCTATGGTATAATTTTTAAAAACAATACATAAGAGGTTTTATGCTGTTAAAGAAAAGCGGCAGATTTAAACGCATTATAACGATCATATTGGTTATTATTTTCTGGCTCGCGGTTTGGCAGATTGTTTCAATGATCGTGAATCAATCTTTGTTTATGCCCTCTCCTATCGAGACATTTGCTTCACTTGGCGGTTTGCTATCTACAAGCGATTTTTGGCTTAGCGTAGCATATACATTCTATCGCGTTGTCTTTGGACTTGCGCTGTCCTTTATATCCGGCATTGCTCTTGCATATCTGGCATCACGTTGGTCAGCGCTTGAAAATCTACTCGGCCCTGTTGTTGCCGCAGTAAAATCCACGCCTGTAATGTCCATCATCGTACTTGCCCTGGTATGGTTCAGTGCATCTTTCGTCCCTGTCTTCTCGTGTGTACTTCTATGCTTTCCAATTTTTTATACAAATACGCTCACCGGCATCAAATCAGTGGACAGAGAGCTTCTTGAGGTGGCTTTTGTCTTTAACGTCAGGCGGCGGCGTATAATCACGCAAATCAGCATACCGTCGGTATTGCCCCATGTATATTCTGCGCTGTCCGTATGTCTCGGATTTTCATGGAAATCCGTTGTAGCAGCAGAAGTTCTTTCCAGCCCGAAATACTCTATGGGTTTCAAATTATATGCGACGAAACTCTATCTTGACACATCCGGGCTTTTCGCCTGGACGATAACGATCATAATTGTAAGCCTGATCGTGGAAAAAGGGCTTAAACGCATACTGCCCAAAGGAAACAGCCTATGAGTATACGCATCGGTTCTCTAACAAAAAAATTCGGCAGCCAAGTGCTATTTGATCATATCAACTTCGAAATACCGCTTAATAAAACGACCGTGCTGGCTGGCCGCTCAGGCTGCGGCAAGACTACGCTGCTGCGCATGATTGCAGGACTTGATAAAGATTATGCAGGTGAAATAACAGGCATACCTCAAAAAATTTCCTTTATGTTTCAGGAAGATCGGCTTATACCGTGGCGGAGTGCAAAAGAGAATATCGCTTTCGTGTTAAAAGACATTATGGATATCGATACGATGAACAAAATAATTGATGATATGATAACCTTTGTTCAGCTTACTGGCCACGAGGACAAGTTGCCTGAGAATCTATCCGGAGGGATGAAACGCCGAGTTGCAATGGCACGCGCTTTTTGTTATCCTGCCAGTCTTTTACTACTTGATGAGCCGTTTAAGGGTTTTGACGCAAAACTGAATATGGATATGACCGCGCTGTTAAACCGTCTTTTTATAGCTGCAAATAAGACAGTCATTATGGTTAATCATGATATGTCCATCATGGATAATATTGATTGTAAAGTTATTAATTTAGACGAACTAGTTCACAATTCACCCTTAGCTTAACCAATTGTATAAACATAAACAGTTC